>NZ_KV802690.1:569074-650288 GCF_001810785.1 Streptococcus sp. HMSC073F11 | reverse complement strand
ACCAAAACCAGAACCAAAACCAGAGCCAAAACCAGAGCCAAAAACTCCTGAAGAACATCCGCAAGAGCCTAAGGAACCATCACTACCAAATACAGGAACAGCAATTAGCATGCTTCCAGTTGTAGGAATGATTTTGGGATTATTGAGTCTTGCAGGTCTTCGTAAGTCAAAAGAAAACTAATTTGACGAACTAAAATGAAAGGATGACCACAAGCTAGGGTATAACTCTCTTGTGGTCTTTATTGAAAGGAGAAAAAATGCAAGTATTTATTGCTTCTTGACGTGTTGCATTTATTCCAAATGATGCAGTAGGTCAAACTCAAAATGGTCATGCCAGTTTCAAATTTGAGTTTGTTTGTGATTCGAGTATGACTGATGATACAAATAAACCAATCTCTAATTTCTTCCATGTACAAGTTTATGGAAAACAAGCGGAATTGATGGCTCAGAGCCTATCTAAAGGCTCTCCGATCCTCTTAAAAGGAAAAATTATCCAATGACCTTATAATGATGAACAGGGTCAACGTCGGACGTATCAGTTTATTTCCCCAAATCAACAAGGAGGAATTACTTTCCTTTAAAATAGGGAAGCATCTAACCGACATAAGCAGGAACAACAGGGCTTTTCTCAGCCGATACCAAGTTCTATTCCTCCATCTTATACTGAACCAATGGATGTAGAATCCCCATTCTAAAGGGATTGAAAGCATACAAGAACACTTGTGTGCTTTTTTGTTGTACAAAAAGTTATATAACTTATGATATAACAATATCTTTTGTTCCTTTAACAAAGAATTTGATATTATCCTTTAGAATAGAGAGGAATTAAGAGATAATAAGAAAGGAGAGCAACAATGGCAAGACAAAAATACAATTATCTGTCTGATGAATTGATTGCGGAATCTCTTCAGGTGACCAATTATTTAGAACAAAGTCGATCCAGTCGCTTGAATATTCTTCAATTGGATGGAGAGAAATGGTTGGAAAACTATTTTAACCGTTATGAGAAAGCCTCTACAAGGCTACAGTTTCACATATTTCTCTTTTCGAGCTTTTATACTCGAAAAATGGAATGGTTTTTGGAAGGTGTAAGGGGGTAGTAGTTTGTTTGAGTTATTTGAAGTAGTATTTTATACCCTTATCCAACTGATTCGATCCAGTTGGATCAATACCTTCCTTTTTCTAGGAGGCGCAGGTTATGACCTATTCAAACTCTTCCAGCCGTATTTTTTAAGACATTATCAAAGGTTATTAGCAGGTAAGACTAGTTTAAACCAGACAATAAAAAGAGGATGGAAAAATCGTAAAGAAATTGATTGGAAACAAGTATGGTTCAAATCAATTAGAGGGTTGTTCAATTGGATGAAGTCATTCATACCTAAACTCTTAGCGCTTGTCTCTCTCATCCTTTGGAATATTTTCTTCAGGATGTTCTACACTCTCCCTTTTGTTAAACGAGAACGGAAACGATTTGATAAAGAAATGAAACCGATTCTTTATTTTAAAAGTTATCGAAGCTTCGTTTATATGGGATTAGGTTTTAGCTTTATTGCTTTTATCTTAACCAATTATCTGGTTACTGTTTTGAGAGCCACAATTCGCTTTCTCTATTTTAGTGCCTGGTCGTTTAAAGATGCTAGTAAAGCCGTAAACTTTGACTTAAACAGCCTCTTGTTTCAAGCTAAAGTCTTCTTAATAGCACTAATTTTAGCATTTCCAATCTTTCTATTGGGCTTAGTTATCGCCTGGAAATCTGCTTGGATAAACTTCGAGCAGTTTCGAGACTATAACAACAACGAAGAAGGAGATGACCGTTTTGTGACGATTGATGAAATTCGTCGTCAATACAAAAAGATCCCCAATAAAGATTTAACTTATCCAGGTGAAGGTGGAGCTCCTGTACTTCATGAACTGACTCATGATTTAGCAGGACAAACACTGAGAACTCAAATGTTATGGCAAAATAGAAAAATGAGCCGATGCGTGACAAATGCGGAGCGGATTTTAGGAATGTTAGCTTTTCCTTCTGGATATTATTACATTGAAGATAAGCCGACGAATCTGTTAGGAATTGGGATGACTCGTTCAGGTAAGGGTGAAGGTCATATTACTCCAGCAATTGAAATCAACAGTCGTGCTGAATTGCAGCCATCGATGGTACTAGCAGACCCGAAAGGGGAACATTATCAAGCCTTCTATAAACTCATGAGGCAACGTGACTATGATGTCAATGTTCTTTCTTTCCAAAATATGGATTGGTCTATGTCTTTCAATCCGCTAGCTCTAGCTATCGCTGCTGCAAAGAAGGGCTACTATGAGAAAACTCAAACCTATGTCAATGCAGTCGCAGAATCCATTTATCCGAAACAAAAAGGTGGAGAGAAGGGGAATGCTGAATACTTCCGTAAGTCTTCTATATCCCTGTTTAATGCTCTGACAATGGCTTTGATGGATCGAGCCAATGAAACCTATCAAAATGGTGAAGACGATGCCTGGGATACCATTACAATTCCTAACGTTGCGAAATTCTTGGCGACAATGGGGTCTGAAGAAGTATTTGTAGATGGTGCTGGAGAAATCGTTGAGAATCCAAGCAGAGAACAACAATTATCGAAGAAGTCAAAAATCACAGTCTATTTTGATAATTTGAGACAAATCAATCAAAAACAATTCTCGAAATTTAGACAAATGGCTGATATCGAATTTCGTGCTTCAGACTTTGGTGGTGATGAGACTAAAGGGAATGTCTACTCTAGCATGATGACAGGAATCAACCTGTTCTTGCAAGACAATGTGGCGAAGCTCACTTCTAAAAACTCTATTGACTTAGAGTCTTTTGGTTTTCCACGTCGATTGTCTGTCAAGCTGAGATCAAGCACTAATAGTCAACTTAAAAATGAATTCAAGCACAAAACTGCTAAAGTAACGATTACAGGATTGAAGAAGTGGGGGAAAGTCGAAAAGAAAGTCGATTATGTAAAACAAGCGACAGCTCTTATTGATGGAGAAGGCTATCTGACTTATGCCATCGAACCTAAACTTCCAGATCAGTTTACGGTTACGATTGATTTTAATCATAAGAAAAATGGTAAGTCTCCAGTTCGGGATCGAGTCTTCCAATTCTCAGCTGAGAAAGTCTATCGAAGAGATAGTGAAATGCTAGAACTCGATGAGTATACCCAAAAGCCAATTTTAGATCATATCGATATAACCGTCTTAAAGGATAAAGAAGATACCCAAAATCTTCTCCAAGAGTCAGATATTGAGTTGATTTACTCCGATAAACCAAGAGTTATCTATCTGGTAACACCGCCAAACTGAACAGAGTATAATGGGATTGTTTCGTTATTCTTAGATCAGCTATTGAATGCTAACTATGAGCTTGCTCTCTCAAGTGGTCGTAAATGTATTAATCGGATTCTCCATATTTTAGATGAGTTTACAAATATCCCTGCGATTCCTCACATGGATACAAAAATATCTATTGGATTGGGTCAAAACATTCTCTATTATCTATGGATTCAAAATCTAGAACAATTGGATGATAAATATGGGCAAAATGTTGCCCGAACTATCATGGACAACTGTTCATTAAAAGTTTACGTTAAAACAATATCTTCAGACACCAATAAGAAATTTAGTGCTGATTTGGGCACACGTACTATCACAAGGAGACGACGATCCAGCAATATCCTAGACGAAGCCAATCCAAACGTGTCAGTCGAGAATCCAAAACAAGAGTTGTTGACACCAACTCAATTGGCTAAGCTCCAGGAAGGAGAAGCGGTTATCTTACGTGGAGTCAAGGGACGGGATAATGTTGGACGTAAGGTTACAATGGATCCAATCTTCGCACATGATAAGACGAGCTTCCCTTACAAGTACATGTTCTTACAAGAGGAATTTGATACATCGATGACTCTTGCGGATATTCCAGTCGAAAGTGCGCACCGTGAGCTAGAACTCCAGAAGATCGCAGTTGATGCAGGTACAGCCTTCAACAACATCATAGACTGGAGGCAACGTTTGACCATGCCTCTCCTCAGCAACAATGTAGAAACTCCTAAACTATCAGGTCGTCATAGTAAAGGGCAAAAGGTACAATCCCAATCATTTACATCTACAGATGAACTATTCCAGGCGGCTGTAGCTAGTGTCATTCAAGGTGACTATGATTATTATGATGATGGAGACGACTTCTTTGCGGATGAAGTTATCTAAAAAGATATATAATAAGTTATAGAAACTTGACAAGTTTTTCTAACTATAGTATACTTTTTAAGTAAGCTGATTTAGCTCAGTTGGCAGAGCGCATCCATGGTAAGGATGAGGTCGCCGGTTCAATCCCGGCAATTAGCATGATATTTACAGGGAAACTCTTGAGCACAAGAGTTTTTTCTTATGCTCGCGAGAAAAAATTCTGACTTTTGTATAATAAAAGTCATCCTGCAAAGATTTCTTATTGACAAAACCACTTATTTCTAGTAATATAATAGACGCGATGAGTCGATAGGTAGTCTTCGGACTACTATTGAGCATAAGGAGGTCATAACGCAGGAGCGGACCTTGATGAGTTGTGTGAACCTGCTCATCACATGAAGATGCCTCTTAGTCCCTAGTCTAGCGACTGGGGATTTTTATTTTCCAAAAAATGATGAAAAAGCTTTGCAATTCATGGAAAAAGTAGTATAATACATCTATTATAGAAATTTTTAGAAAATTCCGAAAGAGGTTATTTATGGGATATACAGTTGCTGTAGTCGGCGCGACAGGTGCTGTCGGAGCTCAGATGATAAAAATGTTGGAAGAATCAACACTTCCAATCGATAAAATTCGTTACCTTGCTTCTGCACGTTCAGCAGGCAAAACTTTGAAATTTAAAGACAAAGATATTACGATTGAAGAAACGACTGAGACAGCTTTTGAGGGTGTTGATATTGCACTCTTCTCAGCAGGTGGTTCGACATCAGCTAAGTATGCACCATACGCAGTTCAAGCTGGAGCGGTAGTAGTAGATAACACATCTTATTTCCGTCAAAATCCAGATGTTCCTTTGGTTGTTCCAGAGGTCAATGCTCATGCACTTGATGCCCACAACGGAATCATTGCCTGCCCTAACTGTTCAACAATCCAAATGATGGTGGCTCTTGAGCCTGTTCGTCAAAAATGGGGCTTGGACCGTATCATCGTTTCAACATACCAAGCGGTTTCAGGTGCTGGTATGGGTGCGATTCTTGAAACACAACGTGAACTTCGTGAAGTCTTGAATGACGATGTGAATCCACGTGATTTGCATGCGGAAATCTTGCCTTCAGGCGGTGATAAGAAACACTATCCTATCGCCTTTAACGCTCTTCCACAAATCGATGTCTTCACTGACAATGATTACACTTACGAAGAGATGAAGATGACTAAGGAAACGAAGAAAATCATGGAAGATGATAGCATCGCAGTGTCTGCAACATGTGTGCGTATTCCAGTCTTGTCAGCTCACTCTGAGTCAGTTTATATCGAAACAAAAGAAGTGGCTCCAATCGAAGAAGTGAAAGCAGCTATCGCAGCCTTTCCAGGTGCAGTTCTTGAGGATGACGTAGCGCATCAAATCTATCCGCAAGCCATCAATGCAGTTGGTTCACGTGATACCTTTGTTGGTCGTATCCGTAAAGACTTAGATGCTGAAAAAGGAATCCATATGTGGGTTGTTTCAGATAACCTTCTCAAAGGTGCTGCCTGGAACTCAGTTCAGATTGCAGAAACGCTTCACGAACGTGGATTGGTTCGTCCAACAGCTGAGTTGAAATTTGAATTAAAATAGTCATATCGTTTAGGAGTTCAGATGAACTCCTTCTTTGAAATAGAGAGGTGTTTCTCATGTCTTATCAAGATTTAAAAGAGTGTAAAATCATCACGGCCTTTATTACCCCTTTCCATGAGGATGGTTCCATCAACTTTGATGCTATTCCAGCCTTGATTGAGCATTTATTGGCCCATCACACAGATGCAATTCTTCTAGCTGGAACGACTGCTGAGAGTCCAACTTTGACCCACGATGAAGAGTTGGAGCTCTTTGCGGCTGTACAAAAAGTTGTCAATGGACGTGTTCCTTTGATTGCGGGTGTGGGTACCAATGATACGCGTGACTCTATTGAGTTTGTCAAAGAAGTCGCAGAATTTGGCGGTTTCGCTGCTGGACTTGCAATCGTACCATACTACAACAAACCTTCACAAGAAGGCATGTATCAGCACTTTAAAGCTATTGCAGATGCTTCTGACTTGCCTATTATCATCTATAACATTCCAGGGCGTGTAGTAGTGGAATTAACTCCAGAAACCATGCTTCGTTTGGCTGACCATCCAAATATCATTGGTGTCAAAGAATGTACCAGCTTGGCAAATATGGCTTACTTGATTGAGCACAAGCCAGAAGAATTCTTGATTTATACAGGTGAAGATGGAGATGCCTTCCATGCCATGAACCTTGGTGCGGATGGGGTTATTTCTGTTGCCTCCCATACAAATGGAGATGAGATGCACGAGATGTTCACTGCCATTGCAGAAAGCGATATGAAGAAAGCTGCAGCTATTCAGCGTAAATTCATTCCTAAGGTCAATGCCCTCTTCTCTTATCCAAGTCCTGCTCCAGTTAAGGCAGTTTTGAACTACATGGGATTTGAAGCGGGGCCAACTCGTCTACCTCTTGTTCCAGCACCAGAAGAAGATGCCAAACGCATCATCAAAGTTGTCGTAGATGGTGACTACGAAGCAACTAAGGCAACTGTAACAGGTGTCTTAAGACCAGATTACTAATAAAGACAATAAAATCCATGACCGCAAGAACGATCATGGATTTTTCTTATTTTCCTAAACAGAATTGGCTAAAGAGTTGGGTAATGAGTTCATCAGGAGCTGCATCACCTGTGATTTCTCCAAGAATTTCCCAAGTACGAGTCAAGTCAACTTGAAGCAAATCAACTGGCATCCCCAGTTCCAGCCCTTCATTAACAGCTTGTAAGCTTTCAACGGCCTTTTCAATCAAGGAAATATGACGGGCATTTGACAAGTAAGTAGCATCTTGCTCAACCAAACCATCATTTTCAAAGAAGAGGTCGTTAATACGCTCTTCGATTTTATCAATGTTTTGATTTTTAAGAACTGAAATACGGATGAGATCTTCAGGGAGTTCTGAAGTTTCAATCGCTTCAGGAAGATCCGTTTTATTAAGTAGAATAATGCGGTTGGTATCTTGACTGATGTCTAAAAGTTGTCTGTCTTGTGCTGTTAGTGGTTCGCTGGCATTTAGTACTAGTAGTACCAAGTCAGCTTCCTTGAGGGCTTTTCTAGAACGCTCGACACCGATTTGTTCCACGATGTCATCTGTTTCACGAATACCTGCAGTATCAATCAATTTGAGAGGAACCCCGTTAATGTTGACGTATTCTTCGATAACATCTCGTGTCGTACCAGCGATGTCTGTTACGATGGCCTTATCTTCACGCAGGAGATTGTTGAGAAGACTGGATTTCCCAACGTTGGGACGGCCGATAATGGCAGTTGAAATTCCCTCACGAAGGATTTTACCACGACGAGCTGTTCTAAGGAGATTGGTTAGCAATTGCTCAAACTCCATAGTCTTCTCGCGGACAACAGCAGTAGTAGCTTCCTCAACATCATCATACTCAGGATAGTCAATATTGACCTCAACTTGGGCAAGTGTATTGAGGATTTCTTGGCGAGTATTATTAATGAGGTCAGAAAGAGAACCGTCCAATTGTTTGACTGCAATATTCATGGCCTTGTCTGTCTTGGCACGGATGATGTCCATCACTGCCTCGGCCTGTGTCAAGTCCACACGACCGTTTAGAAAGGCGCGTTTGGTAAATTCACCAGGTTCTGCCAACCGAGCTCCTTCACGGATAGCTAGTTGGAGAATCTCATTGGTCACCGCAATCCCACCGTGAGTGTTAATCTCGATAATATCCTCACGAGTGAAGGTCTTTGGAGACTTCATAGCTCCAACCATAACTTCGTCCATGACCTTCCCTGTCTGCGGGTCAATAATGTGACCGTAGTTGAGGGTATGGCTTGCAACCTTGCTCAAGTCTTTTCCTTTAAAAATCTTTTGCGCAATGGCAAAGCTATCTGTTCCGCTCAGGCGGACAATACCAATGGCTCCTTCACCTAGTGGAGTAGAGATAGCAGCGATGGTATCAAATTCACGTGTAATCATACTAATTCCTTTTGTATTTCTTTTCTTAGGATAGGTATCCAAGCATCTCTTCAAATTGTAACAAAATTAGACTATTTCTTCAATGGATGCTACTTGGAGATTGAAAAAGCCTAAGCAATTCTGCTTAAGCTGGATTATTTGGTGCGCATTTCCCCTTGAGGGAAGTAGGTTCCTTCTGGCATGTCGTTGATGATGACATGAACGGCTGATTGAGGGGCTCCAGTGTTGCGGACAACAGCTTCCGTTACTTCCTTAGCAAGAGCTTTCTTTTGCTCGAGCGTTCGACCTTCAAATAAATCGATGCGTACAAATGGCATAGTAGCTTCCTCCACTAGTTTTTGATTTCTTCTATTTTACCACATTTTGCCGTTTAAAGCTTCAGAAAATTATGATATACTAGAATGTAGCAAAAATTTAGAAATGGACGTAAAATAGAAGCATGGCACAGTTGTATTATCGTTATGGGACCATGAACTCTGGTAAGACGATTGAGATTCTCAAGGTGGCCTATAACTACGAGGAGCAAGGAAAGGGAGTTGTGATTATGACTTCGGCTCTGGATACGCGTGACGGTGTTGGCTATGTGTCGAGCCGAATCGGCATGAAACGCCCAGCCATTGCGATTGAGGAAGCGACGGATATCTTTGGCTATATTCGAGACTTACCTGAAAAACCTTACTGTGTGCTAGTTGATGAGGCTCAATTTCTCAAGCGTCACCATGTTTACGACCTAGCTCGTGTTGTTGATGAGTTAGACATACCTGTCATGGCTTTTGGTTTGAAAAATGACTTTCGCAATGAATTATTCGAAGGTTCCAAATACCTCTTGCTTTTAGCAGATAAGATTGACGAAATCAAGACTATCTGTCAGTATTGTAAGAAAAAGGCGACTATGGTGTTGCGCACGCACGAGGGTGTACCAGTCTATGATGGCGAACAAATTCAGATCGGTGGAAATGAAACCTATATCTCAGTCTGCCGTAAACATTATTTTGCGCCAATGATAGTATCTAATAAGGAGCAAAACTATGACAATTGAACTAAGAGATGTTACAATGGGAAATTATTTTGATGTTTTGAATTTGGATGTCAAGGAATATCAAAAACAATTCATTGCAACCAACGCAATTAGTTTAGCTGAAGCATATGTCTATACTAAAAATGGAGATTTTGTAGCTCCATTGGCAGTTTATGATAATAATGCAATTATAGGTTTTGTGATGATAGCTTATGATAAAAAGATCGGAATTAGTAGTAAAAATTATTTACTATTTCGTTTTATGATTGATAAGAATTTTCAAAATCAAGGATATTTTAAACCAATTATGGATAAAGTGCTGGACTATGTTCGGACAGCGCCAGCAGGTTTAGGCAATAAACTTTGGTTGTCTTATGATCCAGAAAATGAACATGCAAGATCTTGTTACCTCAGTTATGGATTTAAAGAAACTGGGGAAATATTTGAGAACGAAGTAGTAGCAAACTATGATTTAACAATTGAGAAATAAGGAGAAAAAATGAACATCTATGATCAACTACAAACTGTAGAAGACCGTTATGAAGAATTAGGAGAATTGCTGAGTGACCCTGATGTCGTTTCAGACACCAAGCGTTTCATGGAGCTTTCAAAAGAAGAGGCTTCAACTCGTGATACGGTAACAGCATACCGTGAGTACAAACAAGTTCTTCAAAACATCGTTGATGCCGAAGAGATGATTAAAGAATCAGGCGGAGATGCGGACTTGGAAGAAATGGCCAAGCAAGAGCTGAAAGATGCCAAGGCTGAAAAAGAAGAATACGAAGAAAAATTGAAAATCTTGCTGCTTCCAAAGGATCCAAACGATGATAAGAACATCATCCTTGAAATCCGTGGAGCAGCTGGTGGAGATGAAGCAGCACTTTTCGCTGGAGACCTTCTAACCATGTACCAAAAGTATGCGGAAGCACAAGGCTGGCGCTTTGAAGTCATGGAAGCCTCTATGAACGGTGTCGGTGGTTTCAAGGAAGTGGTTGCTATGGTTTCTGGTCAGTCTGTATACTCTAAACTCAAGTATGAGTCTGGTGCCCACCGTGTGCAACGTGTCCCTGTGACAGAAAGCCAAGGTCGTGTACACACTTCAACTGCGACAGTTCTTGTTATGCCTGAAGTCGAAGAAGTAGAATACGATATTGATCCAAAAGACCTTCGTGTTGATATCTACCACGCATCTGGTGCTGGTGGACAGAACGTCAACAAGGTTGCGACTGCCGTGCGTATCGTTCACTTGCCAACCAATATCAAGGTTGAGATGCAGGAAGAACGTACCCAGCAGAAGAACCGTGAGAAGGCCATGAAAATCATTCGTGCGCGTGTTGCTGACCATTTTGCTCAGATTGCTCAAGATGAACAAGACGCTGAACGTAAGTCTACTATCGGTACTGGTGACCGTTCAGAACGTATCCGTACTTATAATTTCCCTCAAAACCGTGTCACAGACCACCGTATCGGCTTGACCCTCCAAAAACTAGATACGATTTTATCTGGTAAATTGGATGAAGTTGTGGATGCTTTGGTTCTTTATGACCAAACACAAAAATTAGAAGAATTAAACAAATAATGAAATTAGCTCAATTATTTTCAGATTTTGAAGAAGAGTTGATAAGACAAGGAGAGGAAGCAGAAAGCCTCTCTTTTGTCTATCGTAGCTTAAAAAATCTCTCTTTTACAGACTTTGTCTTTGCCCTCCAGCAAGAGGTAACAGAGGCCGAAAAACAATTTGTAGAAGAAATTTTCCAGCAGTTAGCGTCCCATAAACCAGCTCAGTATATCATCGGACAGGCAGATTTCTTTGGAATGCAGTTAAAAGTGGATGAGCGGGTTTTGATTCCTCGTCCAGAAACAGAAGAGTTGGTAGAACTTATCCTGGCCGAAAATCCTGAGGATAAGCTTAAGGTCCTAGATATCGGGACTGGAAGTGGCGCCATAGCTCTCGCATTAGCTAAAAACAGACCAGATTGGTCAGTGACAGCAGCAGATATCTCCCAAGACGCTTTGCAGCTTGCATCAGAGAATACTAGTAATCAAAATCTTAATATATTTTTTAAAAAATCTGATTGTTTTGCAGAAATTTCTGAAAAATATGATATAATTGTATCCAATCCACCCTATATCTCTCGCGAAGATGAGTCAGAGGTTGGTTTGAATGTTTTGCATTCGGAGCCTCATCTAGCTCTCTTTGCAGATGAGGATGGCCTAGCTATTTACCGCAGAATTGCGGAAGATGCAAAAGACTATCTCACATATGGTGGTAAGATTTACCTTGAAATTGGATACAATCAAGGTCAAAGTGTTCCTGCGCTTTTTAGGAAGCATCTTCCCGAAAAACGGGTACGAACACTCAAAGACCAATTTGGTCAAGATAGGATGGTTGTAGTTGATGATGGACAGGATTAGACAAGAGTTGGAAATGGGTGGGGCAGTCATTTTGCCTACAGAGACAGTTTACGGCCTCTTTGCTAAGGCCTTAGACGAAAAAGCTGTCGACCATGTTTACCAACTCAAACGTCGTCCTAGAGATAAGGCGCTCAATCTTAATGTTGCTTCTCTAGAGGACATCTTGCACTTTTCAAAGAAACAGCCAACTTATCTACAAAAGCTTGTAGAGACCTTTTTACCAGGTCCCTTGACCATTATCCTCGAAGCCAATGACCGAGTTCCCTTTTGGGTCAATTCTGGTCTTGCAACTGTTGGGTTTCGGATGCCGAATCACCCCATTACACTGGATTTGATTCGAGAGACAGGACCTTTGATTGGGCCGTCTGCCAATATTTCGGGTCAGGCAAGTGGAGTGACCTTTGCTCAAATTCTACAGGATTTTGACCAAGAGGTTCTGGGTCTGGAGGACGACACTTTTCTAACTGGACAGGATTCGACGATTTTGGATTTGTCTGGAGACAAGGTGAAAATCTTACGCCAAGGGGCCATTAAGCGAGAAGATATTCTTGCTCGGTTGCCAGAGATTTCTTTTGAGGAGGAATGAGATGCTAAGAGATTTGCAAGAAACAGATGTGAATGCTTTATGTGAGATTAACCAAGAGGCTTTGGGTTACTCTTTTAGTCCAGAGGACACAGCTAGTCAACTAGCTAGACTGTCTCAGGACTCCCATCATTTCCTACTTGGCTATGAGGATGAAGTCAGCCATGTCTTACTTGGATATGTCCATGCTGAAGTTTATGAATCCCTCTATTCCAAGGCAGGCTTTAATATCTTAGGCTTAGCGGTTTCGCCTCAAGCGCAAGGGCAAGGTATCGGTAAAAGCTTACTGCAAGGGTTGGATCAAGAAGCAAAAAGACGGGGCTATGAGTTTATCCGCTTAAACTCTGCTGATCATCGTCTGGGAGCTCATGCATTTTACGAAAAAGTTGGTTATACTTGTGATAAAGTGCAGAAACGGTTTATTCGCATCTTTTAGTTTATTTTCTTATTGGAAAAACAAACTAAAGGACCAGTCACACTATAAAGGAGAAGACCTATGATTTTTGACAAAGACGATTTTAAAGCATACGATGCTGATCTCTGGAATGCTATTGCCAAAGAAGAAGAACGCCAGCAAAACAATATTGAGTTGATTGCTTCGGAAAACGTGGTTTCCAAGGCTGTTATGGCAGCTCAAGGGTCTATCTTGACGAATAAATACGCTGAAGGTTACCCAGGACGCCGTTATTATGGTGGAACTGATGTAGTAGACGTGGTAGAAACTCTAGCTATTGAACGTGCAAAAGAAATTTTCGGTGCTAAATTCGCCAATGTCCAACCTCACTCAGGAAGCCAAGCCAACTGTGCGGCTTACATGGCCTTGATTGAGCCAGGTGATACCGTTATGGGAATGGATTTGGCAGCAGGTGGACACTTGACCCACGGAGCTCCAGTTAGCTTCTCTGGTCAAACCTACAACTTTGTTTCTTATAGTGTGGATCCTGAAACGGAACTCTTGGACTTTGATGCTATCTTGAAACAAGCCCAAGAAGTAAAACCAAAACTAATCGTAGCAGGTGCTTCAGCCTATTCTCAAATTATCGACTTCTCAAAATTCCGTGAAATCGCAGATGCTGTTGGGTCTAAGCTTATGGTCGATATGGCTCATATCGCTGGTTTGGTGGCAGCTGGTCTTCACCCAAGCCCAGTACCATACGCTCATATCACGACAACAACGACCCACAAAACCCTTCGTGGACCGCGTGGTGGTTTGATTTTGACAAATGATGAAGACCTAGCTAAGAAAATCAACTCAGCTATTTTCCCTGGTATTCAGGGTGGTCCTTTGGAGCATGTTGTCGCTGCTAAGGCGGTTTCATTCAAAGAAGTTTTGGACCCAGCCTTCAAGGAATATGCTGCTAATGTCATCAAAAACAGCAAGGCTATGGTTGAAGTCTTCTTGCAAGACTCTGATTTCCGTATCATTTCTGGCGGTACTGAAAATCACCTATTTTTAGTGGATGTTACTAAGGTTGTTGAAAACGGAAAAGTGGCTCAAAACTTGCTGGATGAAGTTAATATTACCCTAAATAAAAATTCAATCCCTTACGAAACTTTGTCACCATTCAAGACAAGTGGAATTCGTATCGGAGCAGCAGCCATCACTGCACGCGGATTTGGTGAAGAAGAAAGCCGTAAAGTGGCTGAACTCATCATTAAAACTCTTAAGAATGCAGAAAATGAAGCTGTCTTAGAAGAAGTGAGAAGTGAAGTCAAAGAATTGACAGATGCCTTCCCATTATACGAGGACTAAAACTTTTATGGACATTTATATTAAGAAAGCCATTATCCATCAGTTCAGCCCAGATGATACCGAGCTGTTTCTAGCGGATAAGTTTCTCAATATCACGCCAAAAATCGAGGAATACCTACGTAAAAAAATCGAACGCGTGTATTCAGATGAAGCAAAGACTGGGATTTTCGAAGAAGAAAATCCCTTCTTCAATCACATCACAGACGATTTGTTGGAGACATCAGTAACACTGGCTAATCTCTGGAAAGAGGAGTTCAGCATTTCTGAAAATCTCAAGACCAATGACTTGGTTTTTGTTCAGTTTTCTAAAGAAGGCGTCGAACATTTCGCTTTCTTGCGAATTGCTCTACGTGAGACCTTGACTCACCTTGGTGGAGAAGTTGATAACCCAATCAAGCTAACTCAGAATAACCTACCTGGATTTGGAACGGGGGCTGATGAGGCCTTGGTGGTCAATCTTCAAAGTCGCAAGTACCATCTGATTGAAAAACGCATCAAGTACAATGGGACTTTTTTGAACTACTTTTCAGAAAATCTCCTAGCTGTTGCACCTAAGATTTCACCAAAGAAATCCATCAAGGAACTGGAGAAAACAGCCCAGAGAATTGCAGAGTCCTTTAACACAGATGATTTTCAATTTCAATCCAAGGTCAAATCAGCGATTTTCAACAATCTTGAAGAAAGCAATGAACTGTCTCCTGAGAAATTGGCTAACGACCTTTTTGATAATAATCTGACAGCTCGCTTGAGCTTTATCGACCAAGTCAAGGAAGCTGTACCAGAACCAGTCCAGTTTGATGAAATTGATGCCAGTCGTCAGCTCAAGAAATTTGAAAACCAAAAACTTTCCTTGTCAAATGGAATCGAGCTCATCGTTCCCAATAACGTCTATCAAGACGCCGAGTCTGTTGAGTTTATCCAAAATGACAATGGAACCTATTCTATCTTAATCAAAAATATCGAGGATATTCAAAGTAAATAATGTTTAAATTTATAAGAAGAATGCTTGTGCTAGCAGTCTTCCTTTTCGCAGGATACAAAGCTTATCATATCCATCAGGATGTTAAACAAGTCATGACCTACCAACCTATGGTTCGGGAAATCCTCAGTGAAAGAGATACTCCAGCTAATGAAGAGTTGGTGCTCGCCATGATTTATACCGAAACGAAGGGTAAAGAGCGGGATGTCATGCAGTCTAGTGAGTCTGCAAGTGGTTCAACCAACACTATCAATGATAATGCCTCTAGTATTCGTCAAGGTATTCAAACTCTAACAGATAACCTCTATCTGGCTCAGAGCAAGGGGGTAGATGTCTGGACCGCTGTTCAAGCCTATAATTTTGGGCCTGCCTATATCGACTTTATCGCTCAGAATGGTAAGGAAAATACTTTGGCCCTAGCCAAGCGTTACTCCCGAGAAACGGTCGCTCCAATCCTAGGTAATACTACAGGGAAGACCTACACCTATATCAACCCTATTTCTATCTTTCACGGAGCCGAACTCTATGAAAATGGTGGAAATTATTACTACTCGAGACAGGTTCGCTTTAATCTCTATATCATGAAATTCTTTAATTTCTTCTAAACATCTGGTTTGACCAGGTGTTTTTTCACTATAAGTTTTCTTTAAGATTGTTTTATTACCCTAGAAAGGTAAAGGAGGGAATATCCCATGAGAAAGAAATTCTTTCTAACAAGTGCTGCAGTATTGTGGGCCGCAACAGCTATGACGAGCGTCCACGCAGCAACTGATGTTCAAAAAGTAATCGATGAAACCTATGTACAACCAGAATATGTTCTAGGTTCTTCTCTATCTGAAGACCAGAAAAATCAAACTCTTAGCAAACTTGGCTATGACGCATCAAAAGACACCAAAGATATCAAAACTATGACACCTGATATCTATTCGAAAATTATGAATGTGGCTAATGATGCTAGTCTACAGCTCTATTCTTCAGCTAAGATTCAAAAGCTAGGTGATAAGTCGCCTCTAGAAGCCAAGATTGAAACGCCTGAAAATATCACCAAGGTGACGCAGGATATGTACCGTAACGCAGCAGTGACGCTGGGAGTGGAGCATGCCAAAATCACAGTTGCAGCTCCTATTCCAGTTACAGGTGAGAGTGCCCTAGCAGGAATTTACTACTCGTTAGAGGCCAATGGTGCCAAAGTACCACAAGCCAATAAAGACTTGGCCCAAGAAGAGCTAAAGGCCTTGTCAGATATCAATGCTGAAAACAAGGACAAGTCAGGTTACGATGCCAATAAACTCAATGTCGCTTTGGCAGATATCAAGGCAGGAATTGCAAAGGCAAAAGAAGCCAAAGGAAATCTGACAGAAGAAGATGTCCGCAAAATCGTTGAAGATACCCTAAAAAACTACAAACTCGATCAGGTTATAACAGGAAACCAGGTCAATATCATCATCAATTTTGCACTTAATCTCTCAAAGAGTGACATTTTGAATAATGCTGATTTCACTAAAACCCTAAAAGACCTCAAGGATAGCATTGTTTCCCAAGCTGGAGATAGCTTTAAAAATATCAACCTCAACTTTGATGCCAATAAAGCGCTAGAAGACGGGGGCAACTTCTTTAGCTCCCTATGGCAGGCCATTGTCAACTTCTTCAAGAGTTTTGGTGCTTAGGTCATTTCATGATATAATAGATGGTAACAGAAATGTTGCCGTCTTTTTTTGTCGGCCGATAGAAAGTGAAAAATATGTTAAAGAAAAATGATATTGTAGAAGTTGAAATTGTTGATTTGACCCATGAAGGTGCTGGAGTTGCTAAGGTAGATGGTTTGGTTTTCTTTGTAGAAAATGCTCTACCAACTGAGAAAATCCTCATGCGTGTTCTTAAGGTCAATAAAAAGATTGGCTTTGGGAAGGTTGAAGAATACCTTACATATTCTCCGCATCGTAACCAAGGCCTTGACCTAGCTTATCTACGCTCAGGTATCGCTGATTTGGGTCATCTTGCCTATCCAGAGCAACTCAAGTTTAAAACCAAGCAAGTCAAAGACAGTCTCTACAAGATTGCTGGTATTACAGATGTAGAAGTTGCTGAAACGCTCGGCATGGAACATCCAGTCAAGTATCGAAATAAGGCACAGGTGCCCGTTCGTCGAGTGAATGGTGTCTTGGAAACTGGTTTTTTCCGTAAAAATTCGCACGACCTTATGCCCATTGAAGATTTCTTCATCCAGGATCCTGTCATTGACCGAGTTGTGGTAGTTCTTCGAGATTTGCTTCGTCGGTATGATTTGAAACCTTATGATGAAAAGGAACAGTCTGGCTTGATTCGAAACCTCGTTGTGCGTCGTGGGCATCATTCAGGACAAATCATGGTTATTTTAGTGACTACACGTCCTAAAGTTTTCCGAGTGGAGCAGTTGATTGAACAACTTATTAAGCAGTTCCCAGAGATTGCCTCTGTCATGCAAAATATCAACGACCAGAATACCAATGCGATTTTTGGGAAAGAATGGCGCACACTTTATGGCCAAGACTATATTACGGACCAGATGTTGGGAAATGATTTCCAAATCGCTGGCCCAGCTTTCTACCAAGTCAATACTCAAATGGCGGAGAAACTCTATCAAACAGCCATTGAGTTTGCGGAGTTAAAAGCAGATGATGTGGTGATCGATGCCTATTCAGGGATTGGAACGATTGGATTATCCGTTGCAAAGCATGTTAAAGAAGTATACGGTGTTGAAGTGATTCCAGAAGCAGTTGAGAATAGCCAGAAGAATGCTGTATTAAACAATATCACCAACGCCCACTATGTTTGTGACATGGCTGAAAATGCAATGAAGAATTGGCTTAAGGAAGGTATTCAACCAACCGTTATCTTGGTGGACCCACCACGCAAGGGGTTGACAGAAAGCTTTATCAAGGCAAGTAGTCAAATAGGAGCAGACCGAATTGCCTATATCTCATGCAATGTCGCAACCATGGCGCGTGATATCAAACTCTACCAAGAGTTGGGATATGAATTGAAGAAAGTACAACCGGTGGATTTATTTCCGCAGACGCATCATGTTGAGTGTGTGAGTTTGTTAGTGAAACGCAGTTAAACCTAAAAAGGTTCCCCGAACCTTTTGAGTTCCACAAACGTATCATGTTGAGGCGGTATCACTGCTTGTACGAGCTGATTAAACAAGGGTGTAGCTAGCGAAAGTCCTACAGTAAGGAGTTTAAACATGAAATTCCATGAATTTGGTGATAAGAATTTGCCTCCTATTTTACTGATACATGGTGGTGGAAGTTCTTGGTGGAATTATCTTCGTCAAGCACGAATCTTGTCAGAAGAATACCGTATTATTCTGCCCACTTTGAATGGCCACGGCGAGGAATATCAACTTGATTATGTTTCTACTGAAGATTCTGCTTTGGAGATTCTAGACTATATCAAAGAAAACTGTGGTGGGAAATTGTTTGCAATCGGTGGTGTTTCACTTGGTGGTCAAATTGCCATGGAGCTTTTGTCTTTAGACAGTGAAATTACTGAGAAGGCCATCATAGATGGAAGCCTCTGTATTCCTCAACCAAGGTTAGCTAAAATCAGCATCTTTCTAGTGTCTCTATTTGGTAAACTGATGTTCAATATATTCTCTTGCAAACTTCAGTTAAGCATGATGAACAAACTCTATCCTAAACTGGCTTATCCAGAGGAAATAAAAGCTTATTATTTGGAGGATTTGCCAAGGACCCCTGTCAAAACATTGGTGACCATTTACAAAAACTATATGGGATGTTACAAGCTGAAAGATATGATTTCTGCTAGCAAGGCTCAGGTTCTGTATATCTATGGTGAAAAAGAATTGAACTGTGTGAAAGAATCAGCGAAATTATTTCATCAGCTACATTCAAATACAATTTTGTATGAAGCAAAGGGCTATAACCACGGTTATTTATCAGCTTACCTGCCTTATGAGTGGATTGATTTGGTGGTGCCATTTTTAAAGAGTGACTCATTAGAAATGTGTAACGAATCTGATATGCCATAAGGAGGAATACCATGCTAGGAGCAATTGTTGGAGTCATTGTAGGTTCTGTTTACGAATGGAACAATATCAAAACGAAGGACTTTCCTTTATTTAGGAAAGAGTGCTTTTTTACAGATAATACGATAAGTTCGAACCGCTGAGTGTGTAAGTTTGTTAGTGAAACATTTTTAATATTCATAAGATTTAAAGTTGATTACAAAAAAGGAAGTATTATCATGGGAATATTTGATGATTTTGAGTACAAAGAAAACTACCTAGATGATGAAAAAGTAATTGAAATACTTAAAAAGATTTTAAGAGCAATTCATCTAAATAATTATAGAGATATTTTGGATTGTGTTGATGGTTCAGAAGTTGATGATGTAAGAGAGTTACTTGAATATATTGACGATTCATTACAATTAAATGATTTTGATAAAATTGATGAATATGGAGTAGATTGTAATTTCCATCCGAATTATGAGTACTCCCAACTACAAGTTTATGAATTTAATGATCAAACTGGCTTTGTTGTTGAATATGAGATGACCTCCGATTCTGAATTAGTAGATTTAACCCTACAATTAGAATTTTTATACAATAATGATGGTTACAAAATAACTTCTATAGATGTCGATCCTGGATAAACAACACTTAATTATCTTCGTTATATGATAAATGCGTATATTAAGGCTAGATAATTTGATTGTAAGTTGCTTAAAATATCGGTTAGTTTTTCAAATATTGGGAGAATGGAAGATGTATCTATTGGAATTGTACCAAAATGATTATTCTAAAGATTAAGTCGTGTTTGATTCTTTAGAAGATGGAAAAGACTTTGTTTCTCACTGATGATACGGTAAGTCCGAACCACTGAGTGTGTGAGTTTGTTAGTGAAACGTTGCTAATCCTCAAAATAAAGAAACAAAAATACCATTATTTAGAAATGAAAACCTAAACTGTTTTTAAGGAGGTGTTATATTGATAGAGAGTAGACCTGAGTTTGATAAAATCACATCCTTTGATGAATTTAATAAATACTATTGGTATCGTGATGAACTTTCACAGATATGCAAGTCATTAGGGCTTGAATATAGAGGTACAAAACAAGAACTCAATGATATTATTGAGCAGTACTTCAAGGGAAACTTGATTAAAAAATCATCAGTAAAAAGAAATAAGAAACGAGTAGAAGTCGTTACCTTAGATACGCCCTTACTTGAATGTGGATTCTCCTTTAATGCACACTTTAGAGAATATTTCTCAACTTTAACAGGTGTTTCCCCCTTTAAATTTACTGCTGATATGGCCACTGCTTGGAGAAAAGTAAAAAGAGAACATGATTTAAGTTTTACCATTCAAGATATGTTAAAAGTTTATTATGGAAATTCAGATTATGCCAAGTATGATCATTCGGTTTGTCAATGGAATCAGTTTTTAAAGGATTTCTGTGCAGACGAAAATAGTCGCACCTACTCGAACAAACTAAAAGTAGCTTCTATTCTTTGGAAAGAAGTTGGAAATTCAAAAGCTGAAAAAATTTATTCAAAGAATCTTTTGACTGAATATGCTGATAAAATAAACGAGTATGGGAAATAGAAAAATCATTCTAAACCAATAGTTCACAAGGAGGGATCTTATGCTTGGAGCAATTATCGGAGATGTTGTCGGTTCTGTTTACGAATGGAACAATATCAAAACGAAGAACTTTCCTTTATTTCAGAAGGACTGTTTTTTCACGGATGATACGGTTATGACCTGTGCTGTTGCAGAAGCAATTATGAATGGGAGACAAAAAGACGACTTCATTGACGCGATGAAGAAATACGGCAGAATGTATCCGAATGCTGATTACGGTGCTCGGTTTAATGCATGGCTAAACAGCGATAACCGTGAGCCTTATAATAGCTTTGGGAATGGATCAGCTATGCGTGTTTCTCCATGTGCTTGGGTCATGGACTGTGATGTCTATGAGAGAACTGGTACGTGGCCATCATCTAGAAGACTTGCGAGTCTTTCTGCAGAGGTAACCCATAATCATCCCGAAGGTATAAAAGGCGCTATGGCTACAGCTGATGCTATCTTTCTGTGTCGTTTTTACTTTGGTGGTTATTGTAGAGAATACGAGCAACCAATTAATGACAATCCTACAGAGTGTAAAATACGGATTAAGGATTATATAGAGAAGACATACGGCTACAATCTATCTCAAACTTTAGATGAAATCCGCCCTAACTATCGTTTTAACGAAACATGTCAAGAAACTGTCCCTCAAGCCATTATTGCCTTTCTTGAAAGTAGAGACTTCGAAGATGCGATAAGGAATGCCATCTCACTTGGTGGCGATAGTGATACACTTGCAGCAATCACAGGAAGTATAGCCGAGGCAGCTTACGGAATTCCTGATTGGATAAAGGATAAGGCCTATTCTTACTTGGATAACCCCTTAAAGGATGTAGTCATTAGATGCGAAAATAGAATAAAAGCATTTTAATCTCCAGTACGTCATATTTCTCTTTTCCGTATTTTCATTGTATAATAGGATTACATTTACTTGCATAAGACGAAATGTAAACATTTCTATTTAAAATTAAGGAGAAACTAATGAAAAAGGCAATGGTAATTATCAACCCTACTTCTGGTGGCGAGAAGGCCTTGGATTACAAAGAAAAGCTGGAGAATAAAGCAAAAGAATACTTTGAGCACGTAGAAACCAAAATTACCGAAAAAGCTTTGGATGCAACACATTTTGCTGAAGAAGCTTCTCGTGAGCAGTTTGATGCAGTGGTTGTTTTCGGTGGAGACGGGACTGTCAATGAAGTCATTTCGGGTATTGCTGAGAGAGAATACATTCCTAAGTTAGGGATAATCCCAGGCGGTACGGGTAACCTCATTACAAAACTGTTGGAAATCAATCAAGACATTGATGCCGCGATTGATGAACTGGATTTCAACTTAACCAATAAGATTGATATCGGTAAAGCGAATGACAATTATTTTGGCTATATCTTTAGTATCGGTTCTCTTCCTGAAGCGATTCACAATGTTGAAATCGAGGACAAGACAAAATTCGGTATTTTAGCCTATGCTGTAAATACCATGAAGTCTGTCATGACGGATCAGGTCTTTAACATTAAGGTTGAGACAGAAAATGGAAATTATGTTGGTGAAGCGAGCCATGTTTTGGTTCTCTTGACAAATTACTTCGCTGACAAAAAAATCTTTGAAGAAAACAAAGATGGCTATGCTAACATTTTGATTCTGAAAGATGCTTCAATATTCTCTAAATTATCCGTTATTCCTGATTTACTAAAAGGGGATGTTGTTGCAAATGATAATATCGAGTATATCAAAGCGCGTAATATTAAGATCTCTTCAGATAGTGAATTGGAGTCAGATGTTGACGGCGATAAATCGGATAACCTACCTGTAGCAATCAAAGTCCTAGCTCAGCGGGTAGAAGTATTTTCAAAACCGAAAGAGGATTAGTATATAGAGAAAGCCTTTTTTAAGGCTTTTTTGTATACTTTAAAAGATAGTTCTTTTAAGAACTGACATTCCTTGCAAATAAAATACGAAAGTAGTATACTAGATTAACAATTGTGAAAACGTTTGCGCTATATACGGATGAAAGTAAACTAGGAGACAAATTAATGGAATTAAGTGCTATTTACCATAGGACTGAGTCGGAGTATGCCTATCTTTATAAGGATAAGAAGATTCATATTCGGATTCGAACTAAGAAAGGGGATATTGAGAGTATAACCTTGCATTATGGTGACCCTTTTATCTTTATGGAGGAGTTTTATCAGGATACAAAGGAAATGTCCAAGCTAACTTCTGACGCCATCTTTGATTATTGGCAGGTTGAAGTGTCCGTTGACTTTGCACGTATCCAGTATCTCTTTGAACTCAAGGATACAGAAGGTCAAAGTATTTTGTATGGCGATAAAGGGTGTGTGGAAAATTCTCTAGAAAATCTTCATGCTATTGGGAATGGATTTAAGTTGCCTTATCTTCATGAGATTGATGCATGCCAGATTCCTGACTGGGTTTCAAATACGGTGTGGTATCAGATATTTCCTGAGAGATTTGCTAATGGAAATGCTCTATTAAACCCAGAAGGGACATTAGACTGGGATTCCTCTATCACACCTAAAAGTGATGATTTCTTTGGTGGTGATTTACAGGGGATTATTGACCATCTGGATTATTTGCAAGACTTGGGGATTACTGGACTTTATCTTTGTCCTATATTTGAATCCACGAGCAATCATAAGTACAATACGACGGATTATTTTGAAATTGACCGTCATTTTGGAGACAAGGAGACCTTCCGGGAGCTGGTCGAGCAAGCTCATCAGCGTGGCATGAAAATCATGCTGGATGCGGTATTTAACCATATTGGTTCGCAATCTCCTCAATGGCAAGATGTTGTCGAAAATGGTGAGCAATCTGCTTATAAGGATTGGTTCCATATTCAACAATTCCCAGTGACAACTGAAAAGCTAGTTAATAAGAGAGACTTACCTTATCATGCTTTTGGTTTCGAGGACTATATGCCTAAACTAAATACAGCCAATCCAGAGGTCAAGGACTATCTTTTAAAGGTTGCGACTTATTGGATTGAAGAGTTTGATATCGATGCTTGGCGTTTGGATGTGGCTAATGAGATTGACCATCAGTTCTGGAAGGATTTTCGTAATGCAGTTTTAGCTAAAAAGCCTGATCTTTATATCCTAGGAGAAGTCTGGCATACGTCTCAGCCTTGGTTAAATGGAGATGAGTTCCATGCGGTCATGAATTATCCTTTATCTGATAGTATCAAGGACTATTTCTTACG
This sequence comes from Streptococcus sp. HMSC073F11, assembly GCF_001810785.1. Classification (GTDB taxonomy): domain Bacteria; phylum Bacillota; class Bacilli; order Lactobacillales; family Streptococcaceae; genus Streptococcus. The sequence goes on along the minus strand of NZ_KV802690.1, from coordinate 626,458 downwards.
AGGAATTAAGAAGACTAATCAGTTCATCGATGAAATCAATGGTCAGTCTATGTATTACAAACAGCAGATTTCAGAGGTTATGTTTAATCTCTTGGATTCGCATGATACAGAACGAATCTTGTGGACGGCAAATGAAGATGCTCAACTGGTCAAATCAGCTCTAGCCTTTCTCTTTTTACAAAAGGGAACACCGTGCATTTATTACGGAACCGAGTTAGCTTTAACCGGAGGACCAGACCCAGATTGTCGACGTTGTATGCCTTGGGAACGTGTATCAAGTGACAATCATATGCTGAATTTCATGAAGCAGCTGATTAATATTAGAAAACAAGCGTCATCAACCATTCAGCATGGCAAGTATAGCATTCAAGAAATCAAACCGGATCTAGTAGCCTTGGAATGGAAATGCGATGGCCAAATCTTCAAAGCAATCTTTAACCAATCAAAAGATGATTATCTTTTAGAGAAGGAAACCGTAGCATTAGCAAACAATTGCCAAGAATTGGAAAATCAGCTTGTCATTTCTCCAAAAGGATTTGTGATTTTTTATTAAAGAGCAATTATGAGCGACAGGAAAGTTGTAGTATAGAGAAGATTTTACAAACAGACTATTTGTCGTCTTGCTACAATTGGTATATAATTTAACTTAGAGTAAATAGGAGGACAAATCGAATGGAATTAAAAGATTTTACAGAAAAAGAACAGGAAATGATTAAGAAGGGGCTGACTACGTCTAAGATTAGTGACAAGGAAACTGCTGAGAAGATTCTTGCGCTAGTACCACAAGACTTGATTAAGCGCATTCCGTTTTTCGTCAGAAAACATGCAACAACACGTACGATTAAACGCATTTCAATTGAACACCCTGAACTCTACGCTGCAGCTCAAACAAGTGGTGAGATTCCGGAAAAAGAACGCGAAGAATTACGTCAGATTATCACGACTATCTTTGAACAAAAGATGAATAAGCATAGTATTAAGTAGAGAATGAAAAAATATTTTATTGGCGGTTTGGGAAGCAATGTCTATCATAGCAAGGATTTTCTTCAAGAACTAGATTCGCAGGTTTACTTTCTAAATCCATATGAAAAGCATCTTCGAGATGAAACAGAATTGAAATCATGGTTTAAAAATGAGATTGTAGAAGAAGAATCTATATGTCTGATAGGTCATTCTCTTGGAGGAGATTTGGCTCGTTATCTCGCATCGGAATTTCAAGAAGTGAAGAAACTGATTCTTTTGGATGGTGGCTATCTAGATTTAGATAAGATTTTAACTTTAGATGCGGAATTAGAGGAAACTAAAAACTATATCAAATCTCAAATTATTTTGGACTTAGATGTTCTTATTTCTAAAGAAAAATCTGAAGCAAAGCATTGGTCAGAAAATATGGAGAAAGCTGTAAGACAGTCCTATCACTGGAATGCGGAGTATAATAGATATGAGTTGGCTATAAATTATGAAAATATAGAAGCGATCCTCCGCCTACGGAGGAAAATACAAGCTTTTAAGAGAGAAGTGGGAGATGCTTTGTTTATCAGTCCTCGCTATCCTAATGGAACTACATGGAGAGAGGAAGCATTAAAAGAATTGCCAGATTATTTTGATACTATTTTTCTAGAAAACGTTAGCCATGAAGTTTATACTGAAGCACCCAAAGAAATCGCTAGTATGATTAATGAGTGGCTCGCTTATTCTCAATGAGCTACTTGTATTACTTAAAATGTTATAAGATTTAAATCTAAAAATCATTAATATTCAGATAGCAAAAAACGAACAGGCTCTTTTTCTGTCATTCAGAAGAGAACTTGTTCGTTTTTATCTTGCTTTTTTAAAACACGCGATACACATAGGGATTCTCTGGTTTATCGACTTTGGTAAAACTATCGATTTCCAAGGTTGGGAGGTTTTGTTTGAGTTCTTTATGATAGTGATTGACCAGTTTTCCTTTGGCTGTTATCCAGGTATTATTCTCATACTGACGGGTATTTCCCTTGGTCAGCAATCCATAGACACCAGAATCTGCGATACAATGGATAATGCCGAAGCGGAATAGAAATTGGCTATTGGCATGACTGGGGTCGTTATAGACAAATCCTGTGAACTGGACTGTCTTGCCCTCAAACTCATCTGGATAGTCGTAGATAGCCTCCATGACTTCCATATAGTTTTCGTTGGTGATCTGAATACTATCTTGGGACAAGTATTTATCCGCCGCAGTTCGCATCTCCTTTTCATAGGCTGTTTTTGAAAAATAAGAACTGGTATCTGGTTTCAAATATTGGCTTGTCGTCCCTTCACTTGTCTGAATGGCTTGATCCGTGCCTTCTGATAAGGGGAATTGATAGCCTTTGGCAGAAACGGTCTGAGAATCCAAGCTAACAGTTGGAAAAGTTAAGCCGACGACAATAGGAATAGCTAGAAGAGCAATACTCGTCACCTTCGCCAATCGGCTGTTCAGATGACTATGGGTTTTGACTTGCTTCATCCAGATATACAGTTGAACAATTGCCAAAATAAAGGAAAGTACCATGGAAATATAGGCCAGATAGGAATAGTGCATGTTGATGTACTGGTTTAATTTTCCGGACAGATGGAGATAAATAGTCAATTCAAAATAGCCAGCTAGAACTAAAAATCGAATCATAGGATGACTCCAATCAAGAGAGAATACACTAAGACGACAAGAGTCACAATCATAATGAAGTGACCGATAAATCGTGCTTTCAAGTAATTTTTCATCATGAGAATATTTTTGATATCCAGCATTGGGCCAATAACGAGAAAGGCCAGAACTGGTGGCAAGCCGAAACTTGAGAGAAGAGAAGCACCGATAAAGGCATCAGCCTCACTACAGAGAGAAAGAAGAAAGGCTAAAATCATCAAGAGCAGGATGGCAAAAAGAGGGGTTGCACTGATAGAGGTCAGAATCCGTGTCGGAACATAGACCTGTATAACAGAGGCAAAGAGACAGCCAAATACCAAATAACGCCCCGTATCAAAAAATTCATCAATGGCCTGCACAAAGACCTGAAAAACTTTTTTTGCAGAGCTCAAGTGAGAAAAATCATGCTCATGACAAGCCAACCGATCTTCTTTTTGAATCGGTTCTTGCCAGAAAAATCCTAGAAAAATCCCAAGTATCACAGCCACAACGATGGAACCCAGAGCTCGCAATAGGGCGATATGGAAGGAGTTGCCAAAGGCAGAATAGGTCGCAAATAGAACAATGGGATTTATAACAGGCGCTGTTACGAGAAAGGGAACAGCCGTGTAACTAGGAACCTTCTTTTCCAGAAAACGATTGATAATGGGGACGATCCCACATTCGCAAGAAGGGAAAAGTATACCAACGAAGGTCCCAAAAAAGATTCTCCCCCAACGATTTCGAGGGAGAAAATGATAAACCTTTTCAGGTGTGATATAAACCTCAATCAGCCCTGAAACAATACTTCCTATCAGAACGAAGGGTAGGGCTTCAATGATTATAGAGAGAAAAATAGCCCCAGTCTGAAGCACACTAGAAGGGAGTTGTTGGAAAGCAGTCATCTAGTTTTTCTTTTCTGCTTTGGCTTTTTTCTCTTTGTCATCAGGGAAAGTGACTTGTTTCAAATCAGGGAGTTTAGCAAACTCCTCAAACATCTTGTCCAAGTCATCAGTTTTTGTAAATTTTACAGCCATAGGTGCACCTCGATTCTAAATTCTATCTCTATTATACTATTATTTTAAGGAAAAGGGAAAAGTTAAAATTGAGTATCTAACGAATAATAGAGCTTGATATATCCTGATATACACTATGATTGTGATATAATAGTTGTGGAATAACGGAGGAAATGATGGATCATGAAACAATCGGTCAGGTTACCGATGAAGTAAAAGAAATTTTTGATATTGTTCTTGAAGCGAGCGACATAAAGGTCAACAAAGACGGTTTGAGAAGCCATATGATAAAACGCCATCACAATGATGTGATTCATCATATTGAAGACCTGGAACTCATACTAAGGAACCCAGATTTCGTCGGGGTCAATCCACGAGAGAAAGACGCCAGTTTCGAATATGTAAAAAGATTTGATGATAATGTTCTTGTTTCCATCAAGTTACATAAAAGTGGAGATTTCTTTTATGTTCTGACCATGTATCGCTTACAAGATTTCAAGTTACAAAGTCGTATTAAGTCTGGGTAGATTGAGAAAGCTTGACAAAAAAATAGATAGTGCTAGAATAACATTAACGAAAGACATTTGAGGGCAGAAAGGTTCCTGCCGCACCTTGAAGAAGGTATCTGAGATGCTGGGTACACCGACCAGCCAAATGTCCGTTATTTCAAAGGAGGGGCTTAAATGCTCCTTTTTTATTTAAAATTTCAAAATAGATTATCCCCACCGCAGACTCTGTCTTGCGGTTTTTTATTTTTCAAAAACACGCATTTTGGACGATTAGAAATAGAAATCTAAATGCTATTCTTCACCACAACAATTAGGATAAATAATTTTTAACACGAGGGCTCTCCTTTCACCAAATTTGAGTCTGCCGATCCCTTGGCTATCCTTTCCTTTCACAAACGAGTCGCTTATTCAATTATAAGTTTACGTGCTCCTAGTCACAGTCAGTTGTGCTTGATGGAAAGAATGACACCTATAAAAATGCGAGGTAGTGACTATACCACTCACTTATTCACCACCCCGTGATTTGTAGTAGTGATAGGCTTTCTCGCTATTATTATAAAACAAAATAAAGAGCACAACACTTTTTCATTCTGTGTTGTGCCTTGAGTGAAACGAAAGGAATTAATTATAAAAGTTTAAAAAGTCAATGTGTTATTCCAGGTCAGGAACATCTTCCAGAACTGGCTATTATGTCTGATCCATTAAATACTTTTGATGTCATGGAGTGGTAAAAAAAGGTGGCAATGCTCTCTAAGTACAAGTTATTGCACTATAGAATATAAATCTATTCCCCACATATTGTTTTTAAATACTGTAAGAGCTAATTTGAAACGTTTAGCTTATGGTATAATAGATTCATGGATAAAAAATATGAAAAAATCTCCCAGGATTTGGGAGTGACGTTAAAGCAAATTGATACTGTTCTAAGTTTGACAGCTGAAGGGGCGACAATTCCCTTCATCGCGCGTTACCGGAAGGACATGACTGGTAGTCTGGATGAGGTGGCGATTAAGGCTATTATTGATCTGGATAAAAGTCTGACAAATCTCAACGACCGTAAAGAAGCTGTCTTGGCTAAGATTCAAGAACAAGGCAAGCTGACCAAGGAATTGGAAGAAGCTATCCTGGCAGCTGAAAAATTAGCAGACGTAGAAGAACTCTACCTTCCTTATAAGGAGAAACGTCGTACCAAGGCAACCATTGCCCGTGAAGCTGGACTCTTTCCTCTTGCTCGCTTGATTTTGCAGAATGTAGATGGCTTAGAGAAAGAAGCTGAAAAGTTTGTCTGTGAAGGATTTGCGACTGGTCAAGAAGCCTTGGCTGGTGCGGTTGATATCTTGGTAGAAGCCTTATCTGAAGATGTGACCTTGCGCTCACTGACCTATCAGGAAGTGTTGAGACACTCTAAAATCACTTCGAAAGTCAAAGATGAAAGTCTTGATGAAAAGCAAGTTTTCCAGATTTATTATGATTTCTCAGAGACAGTTGGCAATATGCAAGGCTATCGTACCTTGGCACTCAATCGTGGGGAAAAGCTAGGCGTCTTAAAAGTCGGTTTTGAGCACGCGACAGATCGTATTCTTGCTTTCTTTGCTGCCCGTTTCAAGGTGAAAAATGCCTATATAGATGAAGTTGTTCAACAGTCAGTTAAGAAAAAGGTCTTGCCTGCTATTGAGCGACGCATTCGGACAGAATTAACTGAGAAAGCAGAAGAAGGAGCTATCCAACTTTTTTCTGACAACCTGCGCAATCTCCTCTTGGTTGCTCCGCTGAAAGGGCGCGTGGTTCTAGGATTTGACCCTGCCTTTCGTACAGGTGCCAAGCTAGCTGTCGTAGATGCAACAGGAAAAATGCTGACAACTCAGGTCATTTATCCTGTCAAACCAGCATCAGCTCGTCAAATCGAAGAAGCAAAGAAAGATTTGGCAGATTTGATTGGTCAATACGGTGTAGAGATTATTGCCATCGGTAATGGAACGGCCAGTCGTGAAAGTGAAGCTTTTGTGGCGGAAGTTCTTAAAGATTTTCCTGAGGTTAGTTATGTCATCGTCAATGAAAGTGGTGCTTCGGTCTATTCTGCCAGTGAACTTGCTCGTCAGGAGTTCCCAGACTTGACTGTTGAAAAACGCTCTGCTATTTCTATCGCCCGTCGTTTGCAAGATCCTCTTGCGGAATTGGTCAAAATTGATCCTAAGTCAATCGGCGTTGGTCAGTACCAGCACGATGTCAGCCAGAAGAAGTTGTCTGAAAGTTTGGACTTTGTCGTGGATACCGTGGTGAATCAAGTCGGTGTCAACATCAATACAGCCAGCCCAGCTCTTCTTTCCCATGTCGCTGGACTCAATAAAACCATTTCTGAAAATATCGTCAAATACCGTGAGGAAGAAGGAAAAATCACTTCACGAGTCCAAATCACGAAAGTTCCCCGTCTGGGAGCCAAGGCCTTTGAGCAGGCAGCTGGTTTCCTTCGTATCCCTGAAAGTAGCAATATCCTTGATAATACAGGAGTTCACCCAGAAAATTACGCTGCCGTTAAGGAACTTTTCAAACGTTTGGACATTACAGACTTGAATGAAGAAGCCCAAAGCAAACTCAAGTCCCTTTCAGTCAAGGAAATGGCGCAAGAGCTAGACCTTGGACCAGAAACTCTTAAAGATATCATTGCAGACCTTCTTAAACCAGGTCGAGATTTCCGTGACTCTTTTGATGCACCTGTGCTTCGCCAAGATGTCCTAGATATCAAAGATTTAGTGATTGGTCAGAAGCTAGAAGGTGTAGTGCGTAACGTCGTTGACTTCGGTGCCTTCGTTGATATCGGGATTCACGAGGACGGCTTGATTCATATTTCCCATATGAGTCGCAAGTTTATCAAGCATCCCAGCCAAGTAGTATCCGTTGGTGATTTGGTAACGGTTTGGGTTAAGAAAATTGATACTGAACGTGAAAAAGTCAATCTGTCGCTTCTAGCTCCAAATGAAACTGACTGATTACGTTAAGCAGGTTTCACTAGAAGACTTCGGCAGACCTTTTATCCATCATGCCCAGTGGAATTCTCGTCTACGTTCGACAGGTGGGCGATTTTTCCCAAAAGATGGGCATTTGGATTTTAATCCCAAGGTTTATCAGGAACTGGGTCTGAATGTTTTTAGGAAAATTGTCCGACATGAGCTCTGTCATTATCACCTCTATTTTCAAGGGAAGGGCTATCAACACAAGGATCGGGATTTTAAGGAACTGTTGAAAGCAGTGGATGGATTACGCTTTGTTCCAACCTTGCCAAATAGCAACTCCAAGCCAATCACGCTCTATCGTTGCCAATCCTGCCACCAAAGGTATCAGCGCAAGAGAAGGATTGATACCAAACGCTATCGCTGCGGAGTTTGTAGAGGTAAATTGCTTCTGATAAATCAGCCTGAGGACTGATGAAAGCCGAGCCTACCCGTGATATACTATGTCTAACCTAGCAGAAAGAGGAAAAATCATGAACAGTAAATTTTATAAAATGAGACGAAATCGCATGATTTCAGGAGTTCTGGCAGGTCTGTCAGACAAGTGGAACTTTGATGTTACCCTTGTTCGTTTTCTATTTGCTATTTTTACAGTCGCAAACTTTGGACTTGGCGTGATTATCTATATCATCCTAGCTTCTATCATGCCTACCAAGGAAGAAATTGAAGCAGAAATGTACGGAACAGGCCCACGTAAACGAAAAGAAGCCCAAGCCATTGACGATAATGAAGGCTGGTTTTGGTGAGGTGAAAATAGTTATTTTACTGTTAGTCTATGAATTCGACTAATCTATTTTAAAATTTTTGAACCCTTGTATCTGCAAGGGTTTTCTTCTTGCTTTTTTTTATGGTAAAATATTTTTAATAAAATATCTACATTTCCCCCAATCTTACAAAAATGTAAGATTAAAGTCTCTTTTGTAAGGTTAGGTTATGGCAAGCGGTCTTTTTTTGATGTAAACTAGACTCATAAAGAACAAAGGAGTAACATCATGAAACAAACCTTACAGAAGAAAACAAGAAAACCAAGCCACAAAGATATCGAGCGCGTTCAGCTGGGATGCGCTATGATGCAAGCAACATTTCATTTGATGGGATATTAAGAAAGGAGATTCTCATGACACTTTTAGATGTAAAACACGTTCAAAAAATTTACAAAACTCGTTTTCAGGGCAACCAAGTAGAGGCCCTCAAGGATATTCACTTTACCGTGGAAAAAGGTGACTATGTCGCTATCATGGGTGAGTCTGGTTCTGGTAAATCCACTCTTCTAAATATCCTAGCTATGCTGGACAAACCAACCCGTGGTCAGGTTTACTTGAATGGAACAGACACAGCAACCATTAAAAATTCACAGGCTTCTAGTTTCCGTCGTGAAAAGTTGGGTTTTGTCTTCCAAGACTTTAACTTGCTAGATACTCTGTCTGTAAAAGACAATATCTTGCTTCCGCTTGTCTTGTCAAGAAGACCCATTACGGAGATGATGAAGAAATTGGTGGTGACAGCTGAGAATCTGGGAATCAACCAATTGCAAGAGAAGTACCCTTACGAGATTTCAGGTGGGCAAAAACAGCGTGTAGCAGTAGCCCGCGCCATCATCACAGAACCTGAAATTCTCCTTGCGGACGAACCGACAGGAGCTCTTGACTCTAAGTCATCTGCAGCCTTACTTGATGTTTTTGATGAAATCAATGAGCGCGGCCAAACCATCCTCATGGTAACCCACTCAACAGCAGCAGCTAGCAGAGCCAAACGTGTTCTCTTTATCAAGGACGGCATTCTTTACAACCAAATCTACCGTGGAGAGAAGACAGAGCGTCAGATGTTCCAAGAAATCTCTGATACCTTGACTGTCATGGCAAGCGAGGTGAATTAGTATGTTTCGATTAACCAATAAGTTAGCGGTATCGAACTTGATTAAAAACCGCAAACTCTATTATCCTTTTGCGCTGGCTGTTCTCTTGGCAGTCACCGTCACCTATCTCTTTTATTCCTTAACCTTTAATCCCAAGATTGCGGAAATCCGTGGAGGTGAAACGATTCAAGCTACTCTAGGATTTGGTATGTTTGTCGTCACCCTTGCGTCAGCCATTATCGTCCTCTATGCCAATAGTTTTGTTATGAAGAACCGTTCCAAGGAACTGGGAATTTATGGCATGTTGGGCTTGGAGAAGCGACATCTGATCAGTATGACCTTTAAGGAGTTGGTGCTTTTTGGAATTCTAACTGTTGGAGCAGGTATCGGTATTGGAGCCTTGTTTGACAAGTTGATTTTCGCCTTCTTGCTCAAACTGATGAAATTAAAGGTAGAACTAGTCGCTACCTTCCAGATGAAAGTTGTCATTACAGTACTTCTTGTCTTTGGATTGATTTTCCTAGGCCTCATGTTCCTGAATGCCCTTCGAATCGCCCGTATGAATGCCCTCCAGCTCTCACGTGAGAAAGCTAGCGGTGAGAGAAAAGGTCGTTTCCTATCCCTCCAAACTATTCTTGGTGCGATTAGTTTAGGTGGTGGATATTATCTTGCAGTTACTGTAAAAGATCCCCTTACAGCCTTAACAACCTTCTTCTTAGCTGTTTTGCTGGTTATCTTTGGTACTTATCTCTTGTTCAATGCAGGGATTACAGTTTTCCTTCAAATCTTAAAGAAAAACAAGAAATACTATTACCAACCTAATAATCTTATCTCTGTTTCCAACTTGATTTTCCGTATGAAGAAAAATGCGGTTGGACTAGCAACTATCGCAATTTTGTCAACAATGGTTTTGGTAACCATGTCAGCCGCGACAAGCATTTTCAATGCTTCAGAATCCTTTAAAAAAGTTCTAAATCCGCATGATTTTGGGATTACTGGACAAAATGTTGAAAAAGAAGATTTGGACACACTCTTGAGCCAGTTTGCAAGTGACAAAGGTTATAATATCAAAGAAAAAGAAGTTCTTCGTTACGCTTACTTTGGTGTTGCAAACCAAGAAGGTAGCAAGTTAACCATTTTTGAAAAAGGACAAAACCGTGTCCAAGTCAAAACAGTTTTCATGGTATTTGACCAAAAAGATTATGAAACTATGACTGGTCAAAAACTTTCTCTATCAGGAAATGAGGTTGGACTCTTTGCAAAGAATGAGGGAGTTAAAGAACAGAAAGCTCTAACTCTAAACGATCATCAATTTTCTGTCAAAGAAGAATTTACTAAAGATTTCATTGTAAACCATGTTCCAAATCAGTTTAATATTTTGACTGCTGATTACAATTACCTTGTTGTACCTAATTTACAAGCCTTTTTGGATCAATTCCCAGATTCGGCTATCTATAATCAGTTTTACGGTGGTATGAATGTAAATGCCAACGAAGAAGAACAACTCAAGGTCGCTGAAGAATATGATAAATACCTCAACCAGTTTAATGCTCAATTAAACACGGAAGGTAGCTATGTGTATGGTAGCAATCTAGCAGATGCTAGTGCTCAAATGAGTGCCCTCTTTGGTGGTGTCTTCTTTATCGGTATTTTCCTATCCATTATCTTTATGGTCGGAACCGTTCTGGTCATCTATTACAAACAAATTTCTGAAGGCTATGAAGACCGTGAGCGCTTTATTATCTTGCAGAAAGTTGGTTTAGATCAAAAGCAAATCAAGCAAACCATTAACAAACAGGTTTTAACTGTTTTCTTCCTTCCTTTGCTCTTTGCCTTCATACACCTAGCCTTTGCCTACCATATGCTTAGTCTGATTTTAAAAGTGATTGGTGTAATAGATACGACTATGATGTTGATTGTGACCTTGTCTATCTGCGCTATCTTCCTCATCGCCTATGTGCTGATTTTCATGATTACTTCAAGAAGTTATCGCAAGATTGTGCAAATGTAAAAAAAGATACCTCGACTTCAAAATCGAGGTATTTCTTATGTTCTAAATGCTGAAAAGTTGTCCGAGCAGGAAGGTAACTCCCATGGTCAAGAGGCCAATAGCTAGGTTCCGAATCATAGCTGTTTTGGTTGGTGCTTTTCCAAGTCTGGCACTAGTGTAACCAGTGAGAAGAAGGGCCACACCGACGATAAGGACGGTAGCAGGGATACGGTATTCACTTGGGAAAATGGTAATTGAAAGCATGGGTGGTAAGCTACCAAGGAAAAAAGAAATAAAGCTAGAGATAGCAGCATGCCATGGATTGGTAAACTCTTCATACTCTATCCCATATTTTTCCTCTACCAAAGCCTTGAGCGGATTATTTAAAAAGGCTTTGTTGGTCAAGAGTTGAGCAGAGGTTTCACATTCTCCATTTTGGATATAGGCTGCATAGAGAGACTTTTTGGCTAGTTCCATATCTTGGTCTAGCAAGACTTGCTCACGCGCAACGGCTGCTTCCTCGGTATCTTTTTGAGTTGAAACAGATACATATTCTCCACCAGCCATCGAAAAGGCACCAGCTAAGATAGCTGCAAATCCTGATAAAAAGATAATCCAGATATTACTCGTAGCACTAGCAACCCCGATAACCACACCAGCAATGGAAATAATTCCATCATTGGCACCAAGAACACCCGCACGCAGGATATTTAAACGACCTGCAAAATTTGAATCGATTTCGTGATTTGTTTCTGACATACTATTCTCCTTTTTATCCAGTATAAAGGAAAAATATAGGGAAATCAATCTTTTAAAAGTATCTGAAAAAAGTTGCACGATTTTAATGATATAAAAATGTCGACATCTTCTCTAATAGATCAAACACCGAGGGTAAAGTGTATAGAATATCATAAAGAATTTTAAATTAAATATGAAAATCATTTTGTTCACTTTATAATCGTTTACAAGAGAAAAGTTAGTATTAAATCAAATAAAATCCAAATATTTTACGAACTATTTTTATATTTTCTTCGTAAACCGCTTTACAAGTTCTTAAAAACATGATATAGTAATAAAGCTTAGAAAATGAGATGATGTTTTCTAGCAAATATAAACCCGAGTAAAAAACGCCTACGGACAGGCAGGGTTGAATGCCGAAGCGTGGTTGAAAAACCACATTATTGATAGGGTTAAAAGCCTACTTTTATAAGTTGATGTTAGGACACTTATCCTAATTCATAAATTTTTAGTGTGGTGAAAGCACACGTCATCTTGTGAAACGATCAATAAAGTACGTAATATTTGCTACTAGAGAGTTAGGAAACATCGGGAACAGACATACTCAACAGAAACAAACATAAAAACGTCAGAAGATTGCAGAGCAGGTGAAAACCTGCTCTTTTTTCATGAGTCAACCTTTAGTCGCCTTCGTCTTCTTGAAGCGCTACAAATACGGTAAAGGAGTATGTCTTGAAAGAGTTAGATCAAAACCAGGCCCCAATTTATGAGGCCATGGTGAAGTTACGCAAGAAAAGGATTGTTCCCTTTGATGTTCCAGGTCACAAGCGTGGACGAGGAAATCCAGAACTTGTCGAACTCTTAGGAGAAAAATGTGTAGGCATTGATGTTAATTCGATGAAACCATTGGATAATTTGGGCCATCCCATTTCGATTATTCGGGATGCAGAGGAGCTGGCTGCAGATGCTTTTGGAGCTAGCCATGCCTTTCTCATGATTGGGGGAACAACCTCATCGGTGCAGACTATGATTCTTTCTACCTGCAAGGCTGGAGATAAGATTATTCTGCCACGTAATGTCCATAAATCTGCTATCAATGCGCTAGTTCTATGTGGTGCTATTCCCATCTATATCGAGATGAGTGTGGATCCTAAAATTGGTATCGCTTTAGGTCTTGAAAATGATCGAGTAGCCAAGGCCATAAAGGACCATCCAGATGCCAAGGCCATTTTGATTAACAATCCTACTTACTACGGAATCTGTTCAGACCTAAGGGGATTGACAAAAATGGCTCATGAAGCTGGCATGGTGGTTTTAGTAGATGAAGCCCACGGAGCGCATTTGCATTTTACTGAAAAACTTCCAATTTCTGCTATGGATGCAGGTGCTGATATGGCAGCAGTTTCCATGCATAAGTCTGGTGGGAGTTTGACACAAAGCTCGCTTCTTTTAATCGGGGAGCAGATGAATCCTGAATACGTTCGTCAGATTATCAATCTTACCCAGTCAACATCCGCCTCTTACTTGTTGATGGCTAGTTTGGATATTTCACGTCGCAACTTGGCCCTTCGTGGTAAAGAGTCTTTTGAGAAGGTCATTGAGCTATCCGAGTACGCTCGTCGTGAAATCAATGCCATAGGTGGCTACTATGCCTACTCAAAAGAGTTAATAGATGGTATGTCGGTATGTGATTTTGATGTAACCAAGCTGTCAGTTTACACTCAGGGTATTGGCTTAACAGGTATCGAGGTTTATGACCTCCTACGAGACGAATACGACATTCAGATTGAGTTTGGTGATATTGGCAATATCTTGGCCTATATTTCGATTGGTGACCGGATCCAAGACATCGAGCGCTTGGTCGGTGCTTTAGCAGATATCAAGAGACTATACTCACGAGATGGGAAGGACTTGATAGCTGGAGAATATATCCAGCCAGAGTTGGTCCTTTCTCCTCAGGAAGCCTTCTATTCAGAGAGAAGAAGTTTGTCTTTAGACGAATCTGTTGGACAAGTCTGTGGAGAATTTGTCATGTGCTATCCTCCAGGAATCCCTATCTTGGCTCCTGGTGAACGCATTATACGTGAAATTGTAGACTATATCCAATTTGCAAAGGAACGTGGATGCTCCCTTCAAGGGACGGAAGATCCTGAGGTCAATCACATCAACGTCATTAAGAGAAAGGAGAACTAGATGGATTTATGGTTTTCTGAAGTTCATACTCCAGATGTGAAATTATCCTTGAGAACAGCCAAGCAACTCTACGCTGGTAAAAGTGAATGGCAGGATATCGAAGTCTTGGATACACCAGCTTTTGGTAAAATACTGATTTTAAATGGGCATGTCTTGTTTTCAGATGCGGATGATTTTGTCTACAATGAAATGACCGTCCACGTTCCCATGGCTGTCCACCCAAATCCCAAGAAAGTATTGGTTATTGGGGGTGGTGATGGCGGTGTCGCCCAAGTATTAACCCTCTATCCTGAGCTGGAACAAATCGATATTGTGGAACCGGATGAGATGTTGGTTGAAGTCTGTCGTGAGTATTTTCCAGACTTTGCTGCGGGGCTAGATGATCCTCGTGTCACCATTTACTACCAAAATGGGCTACGCTTTTTACGAAACTGTGAAAATGACTATGATATTATCATCAACGATGCGACAGATCCATTTGGCCATACGGAAGGGCTCTTTACCAAGGAATTTTACGGTAATAGTTATCGAGCTCTAAAGGAAGATGGTATCATGATCTACCAGCATGGGAGTCCTTTCTTTGACGAAGATGAGTCAGCTTGCCGAAGCATGCACCGTAAGGTTAATCAAGCCTTTCCAATCAGTCGGGTCTATCAGGCCCATATCCCAACCAGTCCAGCTGGCTATTGGTTGTTTGGATTTGCATCGAAAAAATACCACCCTGTCAAAGATTTTGACAAGGAAGGCTGGAAAAAACGCCAGCTTTTCACAGAATACTACACTGCAAACTTACATGTGGGAGCCTTTATGTTGCCCAAGTATGTTGAGGACATTTTAGAAGAAGAGGAAGGAAAAAAATGAGTCGTTTACTAGTTATTGGATGTGGGGGAGTTGCCCAAGTTGCCATTTCAAAGATTTGCCAAGATAGCGAAACCTTTACAGAGATTATGATTGCTAGCCGTACCAAGTCAAAATGTGATGACTTGAAAGCGAAGCTAGAAGGTAAAACAAGTACAAAGATTGAGACAGCTGCTCTTGATGCTGATAAGGTGGAAGAAGTCATTGCCTTGATTGAAAGCTACAAGCCAGAAGCTGTTTTGAATGTAGCCTTACCATATCAAGATTTAACCATTATGGACGCTTGTTTGGCAACTGGAGTCCACTATGTCGACACAGCTAACTACGAAGCAGAAGACACAGAAGACCCTGAATGGCGTGCTGTTTATGAGAAACGTTGTAAGGAACTTGGTTTTACAGCCTACTTTGACTACTCATGGCAATGGGCTTATCAGGAAAAATTTAAAGAAGCAGGCTTGACAGCTCTGCTTGGTTCTGGTTTTGATCCAGGTGTGACCAGCGTCTTTTCAGCCTATGCCCTCAAACACTACTTTGACGAAATCCATTATATCGATATTTTAGACTGTAATGGTGGTGACCACGGTTATCCGTTTGCAACAAACTTCAACCCAGAAATCAATCTACGCGAGGTTTCTGCGCCAGGTTCTTACTGGGAAGATGGAAAATGGGTCGAAGTTGAAGCCATGTCTATCAAGCGCGAGTACGATTTCCCTCAAGTTGGGCAAAAAGACATGTATCTCCTTCACCACGAAGAAATCGAATCATTGGCCAAGAACATTCCAGGTGTCAAACGTATTCGTTTCTTTATGACCTTTGGTCAATCTTATCTAACTCATATGAAATGTCTTGAAAATGTTGGACTTCTTCGTACAGATACTATTGATTTCAATGGTCAAGACATCGTTCCAATTCAATTCTTAAAAGCCTTACTTCCAGATCCTGCTAGCCTTGGCCCACGTACTGTAGGTAAAACCAATATTGGATGTATCTTTACAGGTGTTAAAGACGGCGTTGAAAAGACTATCTACATCTACAATGTTTGCGACCATCAAGAGTGCTATGCAGAAGTCGGGTCACAAGCCATTTCTTACACTACAGGCGTTCCAGCCATGATTGGGACAAAATTGGTTATGAACGGTACTTGGAAACAAGCTGGAGTATACAACCTTGAAGAGTTGGATCCAGATCCATTCATGGAAGCATTGAATGAGTATGGTTTGCCTTGGGTTGTGGTTGAAAATCCACAAATGGTGGACTGATGAAGTTAGAACAAGTACCAACACCAGCCTATATTATTGACTTGGCCAAGTTAGAAGCAAATTGTCGCATTCTACAATATGTTCAAGAAGAAGCTGGTTGCAAGATTTTACTTGCCCAGAAGGCGTATTCCCTCTACAAAACCTATCCCTTGATTAGCCAGTATCTATCTGGTACGACAGCTAGTGGACTCTATGAGGCCAAATTGGCAAGGGAAGAATTTCCTGGTGAAGTCCATGTTTTTGCGCCAGCTTTCAAGGATGCAGACTTGGAGGAATTGCTAGAGATAACGGACCATATCGTCTTTAACTCAGAGAAACAGTTGCGTAAACATGGGGCTCGTTGTCGTGAGGCTGGTATCAGTGTAGGTTTACGTCTCAATCCTCAATGTTCAACACAGGGTGACCACGCGCTCTATGATCCTTGTGCACCAGGTTCTCGTTTTGGTGTAACACTAGATAAAATTCCGAGTGATTTGCTGGAATTGGTAGACGGTCTTCATTTTCATACCCTTTGCGAGCAGGGAGCAGATGATTTACAGACAACTTTGAAAGCAGTAGAAGCGCAGTTTGGTTCGTACTTGCATCAAGTCAAATGGCTCAATATGGGTGGTGGTCATCACATCACAAGAGAAGACTACGATATAGATTTGCTGATTTCTGAAATTAAGCGAATCCGAGAAACTTACCATCTTGAAGTTTATATCGAGCCAGGTGAAGCCATTGCGCTCAACGCGGGTTATCTAGCAACTGAAGTATTGGATATTGTAGAAAATGGTTTGGAAATCTTGGTTTTAGATGCCTCCGCGACCTGCCATATGCCTGACGTACTTGAGATGCCCTATCGTCCACCTTTGAGAAACGGCTTTGAGGCACAGGAAAAAGACCATACCTACAGACTTTCTTCCAATACTTGTCTGACAGGCGATGTGATTGGTGATTATAGCTTTGAAAATCCAGTTCAAATTGGAGACAGACTTTATTTTGAAGATATGGCTATTTACTCATTTGTCAAAAATAATACCTTTAATGGTATTGGATTGCCAAGTCTCTATCTCATGGACGAGCAGGGTGACTGCAGCTTAGTCAAATCTTTTGGTTATCAAGACTTTAAAGGGAGATTATCATGATGGACAGTCCAAAAAAATTAGGCTATCGTATGCCAGCAGAGTATGAACCCCATCACGGTACCCTCATGATCTGGCCGACTCGACCAGGATCTTGGCCTTATCAAGGCAAGGCAGCTAAAAAGGCTTTCAGCCAGATTATTAAAACGATTGTTCAAGGGGAATCTGTTTACCTTTTGGTGGCCCAAGACTACTTAACTGAAGCTCAAGACTACCTTGGAGATAGCGTTGTTTATCTAGATACTCCTACCAATGATGCCTGGGCGCGTGATACAGGTCCGACCATTCTTGTCAATGATAAAGACCAGAAATTAGCCGTGGATTGGTCTTTCAATGCTTGGGGTGGTGCTGTTGATGGTCTCTACCAAGACTATGAAGATGATGACCAAGTAGCCAGTCGTTTTGCTGAAGAGTTGGAAATGACTGTTTACGATGCAAAACCTTTTGTACTGGAAGGCGGAGCGATACACAGCGATGGTCAAGGAACCATTCTCGTGACTGAAAGTTGCTTGCTTAGTTCTGGTCGCAATCCTCATCTTAGTAAGGAAGAAATCGAAAATACCTTATTAGAGTGCCTTGGAGCTGAAAAAGTTATCTGGCTACCTTATGGTATTTATCAGGACGAAACCAATGAACACGTTGACAATGTTGCAGCCTTTGTTGGTCCTGCAGAACTTGTCTTGGCTTGGACGGACGACGAAAGCGATCCTCAATATGCCATGTCAGCAGCTGATTTAGCGATTTTAGAAAAGGAAACAGATGCAAAAGGTCGTCACTTCACCATTCATAAATTGCCTATCCCTGCAGTTCGACAAGTTGTGACAGAAGAAGATCTTCCTGGTTATTCCTACGAAGAAGGTGAAGAAGAGCGATACGCAGGTGAACGACTAGCAGCTTCCTACGTAAACTTTTATATCGCCAACCAGGCTGTCCTTGTTCCCCAGTTTCAAGATAAAAACGACCAAGTAGCCTTAGATATCCTCAGTAAGTGTTTCCCAGACCGTAAAGTTGTCGGAATACCAGCCAGAGATATTCTTTTAGGTGGTGGCAATATCCACTGTATCACCCAACAAATCCCAGAATAGGAGAAAAAGATGAGAAATGTAAGAGTTGCAGCCATTCAGATGCAATGCGCTAAGGATGTGGCAACAAATATTCAAACAGCAGAGCGTTTAGTACGTCAGGCTGCAGAACAAGGCGCACAAATTATTCTCTTGCCCGAGTTGTTTGAACGCCCCTATTTCTGTCAGGAACGCCACTATGACTACTACCAGCACGCCCAGTCGGTGACAGACAATACAGCTATTCAGCATTTTAAGGTGATTGCTAAGGAACTACAGGTTGTTTTACCGATTAGTTTCTATGAAAAAGATGGCAATGTCTTGTATAACTCTATTGCCGTTATTGATGCAGATGGGGAAGTGCTGGGCGTTTATCGAAAGACTCACATACCAGATGACCATTATTATCAAGAAAAGTTCTATTTCACACCTGGCAACACTGGTTTCAAGGTCTGGAATACTCGCTATGCCAAGATTGGGATCGGTATCTGTTGGGATCAATGGTTCCCTGAAACAGCCCGCTGTCTCGCATTAAATGGGGCAGAATTGCTCTTTTATCCAACAGCTATCGGTTCAGAGCCAATTTTGGATACGGATAGTTGTGGTCATTGGCAACGTACCATGCAAGGACACGCAGCAGCAAATATTGTTCCAGTCATCGCAGCCAATCGTTATGGCTTGGAAGAAGTCGCTCCAAGTGAGGAAAATGGCGGACAGAGTTCCAGTCTTGACTTCTACGGTTCCTCCTTTATGACGGATGAAACAGGAGCTATTCTAGAGCAAGCTGAAAGACAAGCTGAAGCTGTTCTGTTAGCAACTTATGACCTAGACAAGGGAGCAAGAGAACGCCTAAACTGGGGCTTGTTTCGAGATAGAAGACCAGAAATGTATCAACGAATTACGAACTAGTAGGCAAATCTATATTTACAAATTTTAGAATATCTGACGACTGTCATGATAAAAAAAGCAAATAGCAGTAACTTCTGCCTATTTGCTTTTCTTTTTTATAAAATATATTTCTCAATAGCACGCGCAACGCCGTCTTCTTCGTTGCTTGCTGTAATATCATTGGCAAGAGATTTGACATGATCACTAGCATTTCCCATAGCAATACCAAGGCCTGCAAACTGGAGCATTTCGATATCGTTATTGGCATCGCCCATGGCCATAATTTCTGAGGAATCAATCTGCAAAATCGCTGCTAGTCGTGAAAGAGCAGTAGCCTTTGTCGTTCCAAGTGGCATGGCTTCGTAAATGACAGGCTGTGAACGAACACCGCTAAATCGTTGACAGAGTTCCCCAGAAAAACGCTTCTCAAAATCGTCTGTTTGGCTCTCTGTCCCCAAAAACATCCCTTGGAACATACGGTACTTGCCACTAGTCGCTTCCTCAATAGAAATTTCAGTCAGGTCTGAAAAGACGAGCTTGGCATCATTTTGAACGATTTGATTAGGTTTGCCACCGAGGACAAAATAATGCTCCTCATCAAAAAGAGTCAACTGGACGTTGCTTTTTTCTGCTAGGTCATAGAGATATTCGATGTCAGCTGGACTAAGTTCTTGCCAGTCAACTAGACTCCAGTCGCTGGTCTGATGGGTTGAACAACCGTTATTGACGATGACATACTCATTCTGGAGGTCAAGTCCTAGTTTTTTATAGTAGGGGAGGACACCGAAAAGCGGGCGACCCGTACAGAGAACCAATTTGACCCCTTTTTCGATAGCTTGGTGAATGGCAGTAATGTGGGCTTGTGGGATTTCCTTGGCTTCATTGAGGAGGGTTCCATCCATATCCAAGGCTAGTAGTTTAATCATAAGACTTCCTTTTCTATGTGTTTTGCTTTTATTATAGCATATAGACTATGAAATGTCCGACAGAATTATAACATTTGACTTTCCTTTTCTTGAAAAAGAAAATAAAATCTTATATAATATGTATACTTAATATTTAAGGAGAAAAAATGTCAAAGTATCACTTTAATTCAATTTACAAAAATGATGAAACAGAATCTACAGGCCTTCTTTTCATCAAAATCTACAACAAGTGGGAAAGCAATTTAAAAAGAGTTTTGAAATCGGTTGGTCTTACTTTGCCTCAATTTATCGTTTTAACCTCGCTCTTGTTTTTGTCTAATAGAGAAAAATATGTAACGCAAGTTGATATCGCTCGGTTCACTGGTATGGATGTCATGACGGTTTCCCAGATTGTTAGACTACTGGAGAAGAAGGACTACATTAGACGTGATCAACATCCAAAGGATAGTCGGGCAAAACTTGTCTCAGTGACGAAGTCTGGCGCGGAGAAGGTCAATCAAGCTTTACCTTTAGTAGAAGGTGTTGATGAAGAATTTTTTGAAAAACTATCTAACGATAGAGAAGTTTTTAATCGCATGTTGGTAGAGTTGGAGGAAAAAAATGCCTAGATATTGGGTTGGAGTTGTTTCAAAGAACCATGTTTTAAGAGGAGTTGAGGGAAATTTTTGTCAGGTCTGTCATGGAAAGGGCGGCCCCTTAAACCGTATGAAAAAAGGTGACTATCTTTTATACTATAGTCCAAAATACGATATGAATGGTCAAGATAAGTTACAGGCTTTTGTGGCCGTAGGTAAAATTATAGATGACAAAGCCTATCAAGTAGAGCAATTTGAAGGATTCTTTCCCTTTAGACGAAATGTCGAGTATTATCTGCCAGTCAAAGATTGTTCTATAGAAATAGCCAGACAACATCCTGAATGGAGAGACTATACTTCTCGACTTCGTTATGGACATTTTGAAGTTTCCAAAGACTTTTTCCTCTATATCTTTCAGCATATGAAAGTGGATGATGAAGCATGATTGATTTGCTAGTTAAATGATTATCAACAAGAATTTTGGATTTGGACTGTGAAGCGAACTTTGCTATAATAGAGTAAGAAACTTTGATAAACCAAACGAGGCAGAGATGAAATTACTTTATACTGATATTCGGACTTCTTTAACAGAAATCCTAACCAGAGAGGCGGAGGAGCTAGTTGTTGTGGGCAAGCGGGTCTTCTACATCGCCCCCAACTCTCTTTCATTTGAAAAGGAACGCGCCGTGCTGGAATGCTTGTCCCAGCAGGCTTCTTTTGCGATTACCGTCACGCGCTTTGCTCAAATGGCTCGTTACCTGATTTTGAATGACTTGCCTGCCAAGACTAGTCTAGATGACATCGGTCTTGGGATGGCCTTTTACAAATGCCTCACCGAACTTGATCCCAGGGACTTACGTGTTTATGGAGCTATCAAGCAGGATCCTCAATTTATCCAGCAGTTGATTGAATTGTACCACGAGATGACCAAAGCTCAGATGACTTTTTTGGACTTGGAGAGTTTGACGGATGAGGACAAGAGGGCCGATTTAGTCTTGATTTTTGAGAAGGTAACGGCCTACCTCAATCAAGGTCAGTTGGCTCAGGGAAGTCAGTTATCCCATTTGATTGAGGCTATTGAGAATGACAAGGTAAGTAGTGATTTTACTCAAATAGCCTTGATTATTGATGGATTTACCCGTTTTTCTGCTGAGGAAGAGCGAATTGTGGACCTACTTCATGGTAAGGGTGTTGAGATTGTCATTGGAGCCTATGCTAGTAAGAAAGCCTATACTAGCGCTTTTAGCGAAGGCAATCTCTACCAAGCCAGTGTGGAGTTTCTCCATCATCTAGCCTCTAAATACCAAACTCCTGCTCTGGATTGTTCTCAAACTCATGAAAAGATGGATAGTTTTGACAAGGCCTCTCGATTGTTGGAGTCTTCTTATGACTTTTCAGAACTCACTTTGGAGGTCGATGATAAGGACCGGGAAAATCTTCAAATCTGGTCTTGTTTGACACAAAAGGAAGAGTTGGAGTTAGTTGCCCGTAGTATCCGTCAGAAATTGCATGAGAACTCCGACCTGAGTTACAAGCATTTTCGTATTCTCTTGGGAGATGTGTCTTCTTATCAATTATCCCTTAAAACTATTTTTGACCAGTATCAGATTCCTTTCTATCTTGGTAGAAGCGAATCCATGGCCCATCATCCCTTGACACAGTTTGTCGAATCTATTTTAGCTTTGAAACGCTATCGTTTCCGTCAGGAAGATTTGATTAATCTCCTCAGAACTGGTTTATATACTGACCTTAGCCAAGCGGATATTGATGCTTTTGAGCAATATATCCGTTATCTTGGTATCAATGGCTTGCCAGACTTTCAGCAAACCTTCACCAAGGCCCACCATGGAAAATTTGATTTAGGGCGTTTAAATGCTCTTCGTCCGCGTATTTTAGCACCACTTGAAACCCTGTTTTCCAGTCGAAAACAGAAGGCTGAAAATCTCTTGCAAAAGTGGAATGTCTTTCTAAAAGAAGGAGCGGTGACCAAGCAACTGCAAGATTTGACAGCTACTATGGAAACTCTTGAACAAGAAAGACAAGCTGAAGTTTGGAAGGCATTCTGTCATGTTTTAGAACAATTTGCTACAGTTTTTGCTGGTTCACAGGTTAGTCTAGAGGACTTCCTAGCCTTGCTTCATTCCGGTATGAGTCTATCTCAGTATCGCACCATTCCAGCGACAGTAGACACCGTTCTGGTGCAGAGTTACGATTTGATTGCGCCCTTAACGGCTGACTTTGTCTATGCCATTGGGCTGACTCAGGACAATTTACCAAAAATCGCGCAGAATACCAGTCTTTTGACAGACGAAGAAAGACAGAGCCTAAACCAAGCGACAGAAGAGGGAGCACAGTTACTGATTGCCAGCAGTGAGAATCTCAAGAAAAATTGCTACACTATGCTTTCCTTGGTTAATTCTGCTCGTAAAGAGTTAATCTTGTCAGCTCCAAGCCTTTTTAATGAAAGTGAAAGTAAGGAATCAGCCTATCTTCAAGAACTGGTCCATTTTGGATTTAGCAGGAAAGAGAAGAGGATGAATCACAAGGGGCTGTCTAAGGAAGATATGGGATCCTATCACAGTCTTTTGTCCAGTCTGGTTTCTTATCACCAGCAGGGGGAGATGAGCGATACTGAGCAAGATTTGACCTTTGTTAAGGTTCTGGCGCGTGTCATGGGTAAAAAACTAGAACAGCAAGGTCTGGAAAATCCAGCCCTCCCAACCAGTCCAAGCAGTAAGCAGTTGACCAAGGATACCTTACAGGCTCTCTATCCTACTGATCAGGAGTTTTACCTCTCTACCTCTGGTTTGACGGAATTTTATCGCAATGAATACAGTTATTTCCTCCGCTACGTTTTAGGCTTGCAAGAAGAATTACGTTTGCGTCCTGATGCTCGTAGTCACGGAAATTTCTTGCACCGTATCTTTGAACGGGCCTTGCAGTTATCTGATGAAGACTCCTTTGACCAACGTTTAGAACAAGCTATCCAAGAAACCAGTCAAGAACGCGAATTTGAAGCTATTTATCAAGAAAGTTTAGAAGCCCAATTTACCAAGGAAGTTCTGCTTGATGTAGCACGGACGACCGGACATATTCTCCGCTATAATCCAGTTATTGAAACCATCAAAGAAGAGGCAAATTTTGGTGGAAAAGACCAAGCCTTTATTCAATTGGACAATGGTCGGAGTGTCTTTGTACGAGGTAAGGTTGACCGCATTGACCGCTTGAAAGCTGATGGGGCGATAGGAGTAATAGACTACAAGTCTAGTCTAACTCAGTTCCAGTTTCCTCATTTCTTCAATGGCCTCAATTCCCAGTTACCAACCTATCTAGCTGCCCTAAAAAGAGAAGGGGAGGAGAACTTTTTCGGTGCCATGTACTTGGAAATGGTTGAGCCTGTTCAATCTCTGATGGCCGTTAAAAGTCTGGCAGGTGCAGTAGTAGAAGCCAGCAAATCAATGAAATACCAAGGGCTCTTTTTAGAAAAAGAAAGCAGTCATTTAGGTGAATTTTACAATAAAAACAAGGCTAATCAGCTGACGGATGAGGAATTCCAGCTCCTACTGGACTACAATGCCCAACTTTACAAGAAAGCAGCTGAGAAGATTTTAGAAGGTCAGTTCGCCATTAATCCTTATACCGAAAATGGCAGAAGTATTGCACCGTATGTTCAGCAACATCAGGCTATTACAGGATTTGAAGCCAATTACCACTTGGGTCAAGCCCGTTTCCTAGAAAAGTTGGCCTTAGCTGATGGCAAGCGTCTGGTCGGAGAAAAACTCAAGCAAGCTTGGTTTGAAAAAATAAGAGAGGAGTTGAATCGATGAAGCCTATTCCCTTTTTAACTGAGGAGGAAATTCAAAAACTGCAAGATGCAGAAGCAAATTCGAGCAAGGAACAAAAGAAAACTGCTGAGCAAATTGAAGCCATCTACACTTCTGGTCAGAATATCCTTGTCTCAGCGTCTGCTGGTTCTGGGAAGACTTTTGTCATGGCCGAGCGTATTCTGGATCAGTTAGCTCGTGGTGTCGAAATTTCTCAACTCTTCATCTCAACCTTTACCGTTAAGGCAGCCACTGAGCTTAAGGAACGTTTGGAGAAAAAAATCAGCCAACAAATCCAAGAAAGCGATGACGTTGACCTCAAACAACACTTGGGTCGCCAGTTGGCAGACCTACCCAACGCTTCCATTGGTACCATGGACTCTTTCACACAAAAATTCCTTGGCAAACATGGCTATCTGCTTGACATTGCGCCTAATTTTCGTATTTTACAAAACCAAAGCGAGCAACTCTTTCTAAAAAACGAAGTCTTTCATGAGGTATTTGAAGCTCATTACCAAGATAAACATAAAGAAAAGTTTAGTCATTTGCTGAAAAATTTTGCTGGACGTGGAAAAGATGAACGGGGTCTGCGCCAGCAAGTCTACAAAATTTATGACTTCCTCCAATCCACCAGTAATCCTCAGAATTGGCTGAGTGAATCTTTCCTTAAAGGCTTTGAAAAAGCTGATTTTACCAGTGAAAAAGAAAAACTGACTGAGCAGATCAAACAATCCCTTTGGGATTTGGAAAGTTTCTTCCGTTATCATCTGGATAATGATGCCAAGGAGTTTCCCAAGGCTGCTTATTTAGAAAATGTTCAGTTAGTTCTGGATGAAATTGGCTCCTTAAATCAAGAGTCCGATAGTCAGGCTTATCAGGCAGTGCTTGCGCGTGTTGTCTCCATCTCTAAGGAGAAAAACGGCCGAGCTCTGACAAATGCCAGTCGCAAGGCTGATTTGAAACCACTGGTCGATGCCTACAATGAAGAGAGAAAGACCCAGTTTGCTAAACTAGGACAACTAGCAGACCAGATAACCATTCTCGATTATCAAGAACGTTATCATGGAGACACTTGGGAGCTAGCTAAAACCTTCCAGTCTTTCATGAGTGATTTTGTGGAAGCTTATCGTGAACGCAAACGCCAGGAAAATGCCTTTGAATTCGCTGATATCAGCCATTACACCATTGAGATTTTAGAGAATTTTCCGCAAGTCCGTGAGGCTTATCAGGAGCGCTTCCATGAAGTCATGGTTGATGAGTATCAGGATACCAACCATATTCAAGAACGGATGCTGGAATTGCTGTCTAATGGTCACAATCGCTTTATGGTGGGAGATATCAAGCAGTCCATCTACCGTTTCCGTCAGGCAGACCCGCAGATTTTCAATGAGAAATTCCAACGCTATGCGCAAGATTCCAAAGAAGGAAAGCTGATTCTACTCAAAGAAAATTTCCGTAGTAGTTCAGAAGTGCTATCAGCAACCAATGATGTTTTTAAACGTCTCATGGACCAAGAGGTCGGTGAAATCAACTATGACAGCATGCACCAGCTTGTTTTTGCCAATACCAAACTGACTCCCAATCCAGATAACAAAGCAGAATTTCTCCTCTACGACAAGGACGATACAGGTGAGGAAGAAGAGAGTCAAACAGAAACGAAACTAACAGGCGAAATGCGTCTGGTTATCAAGGAAATTCTTAAACTCCATAAGGAAAAAAGTGTTGCTTTTAAAGAAATTGCCCTTCTGACCTCCAGTCGCAGTCGTAATGACCAGATTCTCCTCGCCCTGTCTGAGTATGGGATTCCAGTCAAAACTGACGGAGAGCAAAACAATTATCTCCAATCCCTAGAAGTACAAGTCATGCTAGACACCCTTCGTGTCATTCATAATCCCCTGCAAGACTATGCCTTGGTTGCTCTTATGAAGTCTCCAATGTTTGGCTTTGATGAGGACGAGCTAGCACGTTTGTCCCTCCAGAAAGATGAGGACAAAGTCCACGAAAATCTCTATGAGAAACTAGTAAATGCTCAAAAACAGGCAAGCAGCCAGAAAAACTTGATTCACTCGGCTCTAGCTGAGAAACTAAAGCAATTCATGGATATCTTGGCTTCTTGGCGCTTGTATGCCAAAACCCACTCCCTCTATGACTTGATTTGGAAGATTTACAACGACCGTTTTTACTACGATTATGTTGGGGCTTTGCCAAATGGTCCTGCTAGACAGGCCAATCTCTATGCCCTAGCACTGCGTGCTGATCAATTTGAAAAGAGCAATTTCAAGGGCTTGTCTCGTTTTATTGGTATGATTAACCAAGTTTTAGAAGCCAAGCACGATCTTGCAAGCGTGGCCGTCGCACCGCCAAAAGATGCAGTAGAGCTCATGACTATCCACAAGAGTAAAGGACTAGAGTTTCCTTACGTCTTTATCCTCAATATGGATCAAGATTTCAACAAGCAAGACTCTATGTCAGAAGTCATTCTCAGTCGTCAGAATGGTCTTGGTGTCAAATATATTGCCAAAATGGAGACAGGAGCAGTGGAAGATCACTATCCTAAAACCATCAAGCTCTCTATTCCTAGCCTGACCTATAGACAGAACGAAGAAGAATTACAGCTGGCAAGTTATTCAGAGCAAATGCGTCTGCTGTATGTTGCCATGACGCGAGCTGAGAAAAAGCTTTATCTTGTCGGTAAGGGTTCTCGTGAAAAGCTGGAAGCCAAGGAATACCCAGCAGCTAAAAATGGAAAACTAAATAGCAACACTAGACTGCAAGCCAAGAATTTCCAAGATTGGATTTGGGCTATCAGTAAAGTATTTGCCAAGGATCATCTCAACTTTAGCTATCGTTTTGTTGGTGAAGATCAGCTGACCAGAGAAGCTATCGGAGAGTTGGAAAACAAGAGCCCTCTACAAGATAGCTCCCAAGCAGACAATCGTCAGTCAGAAACCATCAAAGAAGCCCTTGAAATGCTGAAAGAGGTGGAAGTATATAATACTCTTCACCGTGCAGCCATTGAACTTCCTAGTGTTCAAACCCCAAGTCAAATCAAGAAATTCTACGAACCAGTTATGGATATGGAAGGTGTCGAGATTGCAGGTCAAGGCCAGTCAGTAGACAAGAAAATCAACTTTGATTTGCCAGATTTTTCAACCAAAGAAAAGGTAACAGGAGCTGAGATTGGTAGTGCTACCCACGAACTCATGCAGAGAATTGATCTCAGCCAGCGACCAACGCTTGCTAGCCTGACAGAAACTCTCAAACAAGTTCAAACCAGCCCAGCTGTCAGAGACAAGATTAATCTTGCTAAAATTCTTGCATTCTTTGACACAGCACTCGGTCAGGAAATTCTCGCTAATAGCAACCATCTTTATCGCGAGCAACCTTTCTCCATGCTCAAACGAGACCAAAAGAGTCAGGAAGACTTTGTTGTCCGTGGTATCCTTGATGGCTATCTACTTTACGAAGATAAAATCATTCTGTTCGACTATAAGACAGACCGCTATGATGAGCCAAGTCAACTCATTGCTCGCTATCATGGTCAGTTAGCCCTTTATGGAGAGGCCTTATCACGAGCCTATTCGATTGAAAATATTGACAAATACTTGATTTTACTCGGTAAAGACGAGATTCAAGTTGTAAAAGTATAATCTAGAAAGGAGACCTCATGACACTTCCAGTTAGAAAATCCCTGCACGATGCGGTTTTACAGGCTTCAAAAGCTAATACTTGGGAACAAGCTACCAAGGAATGGAATGAAGTTTCCTTGATTTTTAACGGTATCGGCCGTAGCAATTGTGTCTGTGGAAATGCCATCAAGTACGCCTACGAACTCTTTAACGGTGTCACAGGTCAACGCCTCTTTCCGATTGGTAGCGACTGCGTCAGACACTTTCATCGATTGACCCTTGACCAGCAATTGGAGGAGGAAGAAAAACTACTCAGAAAGGTTGAAAATCTGACCAGAAAAGCCCAGAAAAAGGAAAAAATCAAGGTCAATAAGAGTGACTTTGACGAGCGTCTTCTGAAGTGGCTCTGGGAAAAAGGTGTTTTTAAACCCAATCGTGGCAATCAATTTACACCTGAGAGAGACTACCAACTCTTCCTAGAAGTCTTTCAGGGAGGCAGTTGGACCAAGGCTGAGCCAAAGAAAAAGGCTCGCATGGAAGAAGTTCTTGAAAAGTGTATCAAACCCTTTTTACTAGGAAAACCAGATGACCAACTCTACCTTGTCAAGCTAGGAAAGGAAAAAATCGACTACGAACAAGAACTACGTATCCAGGCAGAGAAAGAGCGTAAGAAAAGAGATAAAATCGCCAAGCAATATGCAGACAATCTGGTCCTAGCCATGGGACCAGCAGAGCGTGCTTATCAGGATTACTTTGGCTTTACAGAAACTCTTACCCAAGAAGAACGCAAGTGGGAGAAAATACTTTTTGGTAAAAATCGAACAGAACGGGCTATCAAGGCCAAACAATACCAAAAAGAGCTGGAAAAAGACCAACGAATAGCCAGTCAGGATCCAATTGAAAGAAAGCAGAAGCAAACCTGGCTCCTCAATTCCTATTTTCGTGAGCTTCCTGAAGAAAAATCTAGAT
This sequence comes from Streptococcus sp. HMSC073F11, assembly GCF_001810785.1. GTDB lineage: Bacteria > Bacillota > Bacilli > Lactobacillales > Streptococcaceae > Streptococcus. The sequence goes on along the minus strand of NZ_KV802690.1, from coordinate 597,392 downwards.
TTGCTCGGCTTTTATTAGAATATCGAAAAAGCGGAGAAGTGCCCTTTTCAACTGAATACCTGTCCGACCATCTGCTCGACTTTTTCTATAAAATGAAAGCCTTTGAGTTTGAAATCTCACCAGAACAAGTCCGCGATTTTCTAAAAGAAAGCCTCCAGGCAGAACAAATCTCCTCAGCACAAGAAAGCTGGATAGAAGGAATTCTAACAAATTGTATAGTCCCATTTTTATCTCGAATACTCATCTAAAACTAAATATATAAGACATAGCATTTTATATAAAGTTAATATATAAATTAGGTGGATTTAAAATCAGTCTTCCTTTATAAAGTAGCTATTACAAACAAAAGCTTATGCAAAAAAGAGCAATTTATGATAGAATAGAGGATAAGAAAGAAAACGTTTTTACAATTTTTTCAATCCGAAGGAGATATATTATGGCTACTATTCAATGGTTTCCTGGTCACATGTCTAAAGCGCGTCGACAGGTGCAGGAAAATTTAAAATTTGTTGATTTTGTGACGATTTTGGTGGATGCACGCTTACCTCTATCTAGTCAAAATCCTATGTTGACCAAAATTGTTGGTGACAAACCAAAACTCTTGATTTTAAATAAGGCAGACTTGGCTGACCCAGCAATGACCAAGGAATGGCGCCAGTATTTTGAATCACAAGGAATTCAGACGCTAGCTATCAACTCCAAAGAGCAAGTGACTGTAAAAGTTGTAACAGATGCGGCCAAAAAGCTCATGGCGGATAAGATTGCTCGCCAAAAAGAACGTGGCATCAAGATTGAAACCTTGCGTACCATGATTATCGGGATTCCAAATGCTGGTAAATCCACTCTTATGAACCGTTTAGCTGGTAAGAAAATTGCTGTTGTCGGCAATAAACCAGGTGTGACCAAGGGGCAACAATGGCTCAAAACAAATAAAGACCTTGAAATCCTGGATACACCGGGGATTCTCTGGCCTAAGTTTGAGGATGAAACTGTTGCGCTTAAGTTGGCCTTGACCGGAGCTATTAAAGACCAGTTGCTTCCTATGGATGAGGTAACTATTTTTGGCCTGAATTATTTCAAAGAACATTATCCAGAAAAGTTGGCTGAACGCTTCAAACAAATGAAAATTGAGGAAGAAGCGCCTGTTATTATTATGGATATGACCCGTGCCCTCGGTTTCCGTGACGACTATGACCGTTTCTACAGTCTCTTCGTGAAGGAAGTCCGTGATGGCAAACTCGGTAACTATACCTTAGATACATTGGAAGACCTCGATGGCGACGATTAAAGAAATCAAAGAACTCCTTGCTACTGTCAAGGACCTTGATAGCCCTATTATTTTAGATCTTGAAAAGGATAATCGCTCTGGAATTCAAAAGGAAATCAGCAAGCGTAAAAAAGCTATTCAGGCAGAATTGGATGAGGATCTTCGTTTGGAATCCATGCTTTCCTACGAAAAAGAACTGTATAAGCAAGGATTGACCATGATAGCAGGTGTTGACGAGGTTGGTCGTGGTCCTCTTGCTGGTCCTGTAGTCGCTGCAGCAGTTATTTTACCTAAAAATTATAAAATTACAGGCCTCAACGACAGCAAGAAAATTCCTAAAAAGAAACATCTGGAGATTTTCCAAGCAGTTCAGGACCAAGCCTTATCAATCGGGATTGGTATCATGGATAATCAGGTCATCGACCAAGTCAATATCTATGAAGCAACCAAACTGGCCATGCAGGAAGCAATCTCTCAGCTCAGTCCTCAACCTGAGCACCTTTTGATAGATGCCATGAAGCTGGATTTACCCATTTCACAAACATCTATCATCAAAGGAGATGCAAACTCTCTCTCTATCGCCGCGGCTTCTATAGTAGCCAAGGTGACACGTGATGAATTGATGAAAGAATTCGACCAGCAATTTCCCGGCTATGATTTCGCTGCTAATGCAGGATATGGAACAGCTAAACACCTGGAAGGACTGAAAAAACTAGGAGTTACCCCAATTCACCGAACCAGCTTTGAACCCGTTAAATCACTGGTTTTAGGAGAAAAAGAAAGTTAAGTTAGAAGGAATGATTATGGAGGAACAGTCAGAAACACTCAGTTCCAAGAAAGAATTTGCCTTTGCCTCGAGTACCATATTATCCCAAGTTGGACGAGGAATCATTGTTGGTCTCGTTGTTGGAATTATCGTTGGATCCTTTCGTTTCTTAATCGAAAAAGGTTTCCACCTGATACAAGGACTTTATCAAGATCAAGCGCATCTAGTGCGCAATCTTTTTATCATTGGTCTATTTTATTTAATAGTTTGTTGGCTCAGTGCGAAATTAACTCGGTCAGAAAAAGACATCAAAGGTTCAGGAATTCCTCAAGTTGAAGCCGAATTAAAGGGACTCATGACCCTCAACTGGTGGGGTGTACTTTGGAAAAAATATATTTTAGGAATTCTTGCTATTGCCAGTGGACTTATGCTGGGGCGAGAGGGACCCAGTATTCAACTTGGAGCAGTAGGTGGTAAAGGAATTTCCAAATGGCTCAAATCCAGTCCAGTAGAGGAACGCTCCCTGATTGCCAGTGGTGCTGCAGCAGGATTAGCCGCAGCTTTTAATGCACCGATTGCAGGACTTCTCTTTGTGGTAGAAGAAGTTTATCACCATTTTTCACGCTTTTTTTGGGTATCTACTCTAGCAGCTAGTCTCGTAGCAAACTTTGTTTCTTTACTCATATTTGGCCTAACACCCGTACTGGACATGCCAGACAATATTCCTCTCATGACCCTAGACCAGTATTGGATTTACCTCCTCATGGGAATTTTTCTAGGACTTTCTGGTTTTCTCTATGAAAAAGCTGTACTCAATGTCGGTAGAGTTTATGACTGGATAGGTCAAAAAATCCGTTTGGATAGAGCTTATTACCCAATTCTTGCCTTCATTCTCATCCTACCAGTCGGCATCTTCTTACCCCAAATCCTTGGTGGTGGAAATCAACTTGTTCTCTCCCTAACTGAACAAGATTTTAGTTTCCAAGTTCTATTAGCTTACTTTTTGATTCGCTTTGTTTGGAGCATGATTAGCTATGGAAGTGGCCTTCCAGGAGGAATTTTCCTACCAATTTTGGCGCTTGGCTCCTTACTTGGAGCTCTAGTTGGCGTTATTTGTGTCAATCTTGGACTTGTCAGTCAGGAGCAATTCCCTATATTTGTCATTCTAGGAATGAGTGGTTATTTTGGAGCAATATCCAAGGCTCCCTTAACTGCTATGATTCTGGTAACCGAAATGGTAGGAGATATTCGCAATCTCATGCCACTCGGACTTGTGACCCTAGTTGCCTACATCATCATGGATTTACTCAAGGGTGCTCCAGTCTATGAGGCCATGCTAGAAAAAATGTTGCCAGAAGAAGCGACAGATGAAGGAGAAGTCACTCTCATTGAAATCCCAGTTTCAGATAAAATAGCAGGAAAACAAGTACACGAACTCAACCTGCCACACAACGTGCTCATTACCACCCAAGTCCATAATGGCAAAAGCCAAACAGTTAACGGTTCAACCAGAATGTATCTCGGAGATATGATCCACCTGGTGATTCCAAAAAGTGAAATTGGGAAAATCAAAGATTTGTTGTTGTAAGAGTTTTTTACATAATTTATATTACGTAAAAAAGTTGGCTTGATTTATTTAGATAACCGATTCTCAACAATGGAATCGGTTATTTTTTACAGATAAGATATCTTACATACAAGTAATTAAACTTTGTTGAAAATAAGACTATAATCAAGTTAGAAATGATAAAGCATAAAGCTAGAAAGGAGTTTACTGTATCAAATCTTTACAGTAAGATTAAAATCATGAAAAAGAAAACAATAGCAATTATACAATGTATTTTGTATCTCATAGCTCCTTATATAGCTCTTCAGTTATGTAGAATGAACAGTAGTATCGTTACTGATAATCTCTTTTTTATTTTACTTATTTTGTTAACTATTTCATTCTGGTTTAGTATTTGGAAACTAGAAAAAGCACTAGATAATGATTCACAATGAAACTCCAAAGATTTAGATCTTTTTTGTTTGTAAAAACTGAAAATTTTTGTACTTTTCCCTAGACAGTTGATAAACCCTTAATACGACTGAGTTTAAGGCGTAATATACACTCTCTAAAAAATGTACTTTAAAACCTTGATTTAACAATGTTTTGAATTTTAGCAAGAGTCGTTTTCATTAGGATGTACAATTGGAAAAATTTTTAGTTTTCACTTTTATAAAGTACAAAATCAGCTGATTTTTTAAAATAAAAATTTTTAGTTATAATCGCGATCTAAGTCTTTTTATCACTTTTAAAAAAACTCCTATAACATCTTTCCGAAAAACTATAATTTTCTTGAAAAATAAGTAAGTCTATGCTATACTACTAGTAGACTTACTTTATGGAGAAAATACATGAAACGTGAGATTTTATTAGAACGAATCGACAAACTAAAACAAATCATGCCCTGGTATGTTTTAGAATACTATCAATCTAAGCTTGCTGTTCCTTACAGTTTTACAACCTTGTACGAATACCTCAAGGAATATGATCGATTTTTCAGCTGGGTTTTGGAGTCTGGTATCTCAAACGCCGATAAAATATCTGATATTTCTTTATCTGTCTTGGAAAATATGTCTAAGAAAGACATGGAATCCTTTATCCTTTACCTACGTGAGCGTCCTTTGCTGAATGCCAATACAACCAAGCAAGGAGTTTCTCAGACAACCATCAATCGGACTTTGTCAGCACTTTCTAGTCTTTATAAGTATTTGACTGAGGAAGTTGAAAACGATCAGGGAGAGCCTTATTTTTATCGTAATGTAATGAAGAAAGTTTCAACAAAGAAAAAGAAAGAAACACTTGCTGCCAGAGCTGAAAACATCAAGCAAAAACTCTTTTTAGGTGATGAAACAGAAGGTTTCCTAACTTATATTGACCAAGAGTATCCACAACAACTTTCAAATCGCGCTCTCTCATCATTCAACAAAAATAAAGAACGTGATTTGGCCATTATTGCCCTTCTCTTGGCGTCTGGTGTCCGCTTATCTGAAGCTGTTAATCTGGATCTAAGAGATCTCAATCTAAAAACGATGGTTATCGATGTCACTCGAAAAGGAGGCAAACGTGACTCGGTCAATGTCGCTGCTTTTGCTAAGTCTTATTTAGAGAATTATCTGGCCATTCGTAATCAACGCTATAAGACAGAAAAAACAGATACAGCCCTTTTTTTGACACTCTACAGAGGTGTTCCTAATCGTATCGATGCTTCCAGTGTGGAAAAGATGGTTGCTAAGTACTCTGAGGACTTCAAAGTCCGTGTAACTCCCCATAAACTGCGCCATACCCTAGCAACCAGGCTCTATGATGCGACTAAATCGCAAGTTTTGGTCAGCCATCAGCTAGGACATGCCAGTACACAAGTCACTGATCTCTATACCCATATCGTCAACGATGAACAAAAGAATGCTCTGGATAGTTTATAAACTACATAAAATAAATTATGTAAAGCGAAACTCGTAAAAAGAAGCTGGTCCTACAACCAACTTCTTTTTGATTTATCCTACTACCGCTTCAGCTATTTCTTCACGGCTAATACCAGCGAAGTAGCGTGTGATATCAATGGTTTCTAGCGCCTTAAGGACATCTTCGCGTTCGTATTTTACCCCACGAAGGACATCTTCTACTGCAGCAACGTCTTCAATACCAAAGAAATCCCCATAAATCTTGATGTCTTGGATTTTTGATTCGAGAACATTAGCAAAGACTTCAACCTTACCACTAGTGAATTTTGTTCCACGACGGACGTTAAATTCAGGTGATTTACCATAGTTCCAGTCCCAAGTACCAAACTTAGTATCCTTGATGCGATTAATTTCAGCTAATTCTTCCTCAGAAAAAACGTATTCAGTCATCTCTGGGTACTCTTTTTTCATGTATTCTAAGAGTAAATCACGGAATTCTTCGACTGTGATTTTTTCTGGTAATTCATTGATAATATTAGTCACACGAGCACGAACAGATTTCACACCTTTTGATTCAAATTTATCCTTTGAAACCTTAAGGGCATTTGCGAGGACTGACAAATCAACGTCAAAGAGCAAGCAACCGTGGTGCATGATACGGCCATTGATATAGGCTTGGGCATTGCCACAGAACTTCTTACCATCAATCTCAAGGTCATTACGACCTGTGAACTCAGCTTTAACCCCAAGTTGAGCCAAAGTATTGATAACTGGAGTTGAGAAGCTCTTAAAGTCAAAGGCCTTGTTTTCATCTTCTTTTGAAATGATCGTGTAGTTGAGGTTATTTAAATCGTGGTAAACAGCTCCACCACCACTGATACGGCGGACCACCTCAATACCATTTTCTCGAACATAATCACGGTTGATTTCTTCTATGGTATTCTGGTGACGACCAACAATGATAGATGGCTTGTTAATCCAAAGTAGGAAGATTTGATCCTCATCCAAAAGGTGTTTAAAGGCATATTCTTCCAAGGCAATATTAAAGGCAGTGTCGTTTGAATGATTGATAATATATTTCATGATATCCCTTTATATGATAGAGACTGGAAAACACCTTTCCAGTCTAATCTATCTTTCTTTTATTTTTTCTTAGGCGAATGGATGGCCATTCCTAAAACATCCGCAAATGCTTCATACATTACTTCAGAGTAGGTTGGGTGTCCGTGGATAGTCTTCAGCATTTCTTCAACAGTAATTTCCATTTCGATAATGCTTGATGCCTCGTTAATCAATTCTGCAGCTGCAGGACCGATGATATGAACACCAAGGATTTCCCCGTATTTCTTATCAGCGATGACTTTAACAAAACCTTGAGCTGCATCCGATGCAATAGCACGACCGTTAGCAGCAAAGTTGAACTTACCAATGGCTACATCGTATTTCTCACGGGCTTGTTCTTCAGTCAACCCTACTGCTGCTACTTCAGGAAGAGTGTAGATAGCTGCAGGAGTCAAATTCAATTTGGCAACAGCGTGATTTCCTTTAAGGGCGTTTTCAGCGGCAACTTCACCCATACGGAAGGCAGCGTGAGCCAACATCTTAGTACCGTTGATGTCACCTGGTGCATAGATACCTGAAACAGAAGTTTCCATGTATTCGTTGACCTTGATACGACCACGATCTAATTCAAACTCAACCTCTCCAATACCTTCAAGGTCTGGCACACGACCGATTGAAAGAAGAGCTTTATTTGCGATGATATCGTCTTTTCCTTCAACCTTGATACGAAGTTGACCATTTTCCTCAATGATTTCTTGCAGTTTAGTACCAGTCAAGATGGTCATTCCTTTACGTTCAAGAATCAAGCGAAGGTTCTTAGAAACTTCCGCATCCATAGCTGGAACGATACGGTCCAGCATTTCGATAACAGTTACTTTTGAACCAAATGTCATGAAGGCCTGACCGAGTTCGATACCGACAACCCCACCACCGATGATAACAAGACTTTCTGGTACTTCATTCATTTCAAGGATGTCGTCGCTGGTCATGACAAGTGGAGATTCCATACCAGGGACGTTGATCTTGCTGACTTTTGAACCACCAGCAAGGATGATTTTCTTGGTTTCAAGTAATTCAGAACCATTTACCAAGACGTTCTTGTCTTTAGTAATGGTACCAATACCTTTATGCACAGTAACTCCGTAGCTACGAAGAAGTCCTGCAACACCACCAACCAAAGTATTGACAACCTTAGACTTGGTTTCAAGGAGTTTGTCCATATCTACAGTGAAGTTTGGATTTTCGATTACGATACCACGGTTTGCGGCATGACCGATATTCTCGATAATTTCAGCGTTATGAAGGTAGGTCTTGGTTGGAATACATCCACGGTTTAAGCAGGTTCCACCAAGTTCAGATTTCTCAACAAGGGCAACCTTACCGCCGAGTTGGGCAGCTTTAATGGCTGCAACATAACCAGCAGGACCTCCACCAATCACAACGATATCAAAAGCATCATCGCTCTTACCATCATCGTTTGAGGCACTTGCTGCAGGTGCTGGGCTAGCTTCTGGCGCTGCAGCTCCAGCTGTTGGGATATTTTCCCCTTCTTCGCCAAGGTAACCGATAACTTCCGTTACAGGGACTGTTTCACCGTCCCCTTTAAGGATAGCAATCAAGTACCCATCTTCTTCAGCTTCCAATTCCATGCTGACTTTATCAGTCATGATTTCCAAAAGGATTTCTCCTTCTTTTACAAATTCTCCGACTTTTTTATTCCATTGGACGATTTGTCCTTCTGTCATATCCACGCCGGCTTTTGGCATAATTACTTCTAAGGCCATGTCTTCCTTCCTTTATCTATATCTTTAAAATGAATACTCTTGTTCTTAAATCAACATTGAGATTGGATTTTCAATCAACTCTTTCAAGTCTTTCATAAACTTAGCACCAGCCATACCATCTACGACACGGTGGTCAATTGTTAAACCAAGACTCATGATTGGGCGAATCACAATTTCACCATTGACAACAACAGGCTTCTCAATTGTCGAGCTCACACCAAGGATAGCTGAGTTTGGTTGGTTGATGATAGGACCAAAGGACTGAACGCCAAACATTCCCAAGTTACTGATAGTAAATGTTGAATTTTGCAGTTCGCTTGGAGCTAATTTACCATCCAAGGTACGACCGATGACGTCTTTGAATGCAACAACCAACTCTGATAAACTTAGTTTTTCAGCATTGTAAACAACAGGAGTCATCAATCCATTATCCATCCCAACTGCCATAGCAAGGTTGACATAGTTGTGCGTGATAATAGTCTTGCCGTCTTCTGTCAATGAAGCGTTGATGTATGGGTGTTTCATAAGAGTCTTAACAACTGCAAGTGAAAGAAGGTCTGTTACAGTAGTCTTCTTCCCAGTTGCTTCCATAATTGGCTCAAGAACCTTCTTACGAAGAGCCAACATTTCAGTCATATCAACTTCATAGTTGAGGGTAAAGGTTGGCGCAGTCAAGTAAGATTCAACCATGCGTTGGGCAATAACCTTACGCATTGGTGTCATTGGGATACGCTCAATTTCACCATAAGGAGTGATATTATCAGGAACCTCTTCCACTTTTTCGATTTGAGCAGGAGACTTGATGGTGTCGTTTTCGATATTTTCAGGAAGCAAGGCTAAAACGTCCTTCTTCATGATCTTACCACGGTGACCCGTTCCCTGGATTTCCTGCCAAGCAATGTTATGTTCGAGGGCAATTCGTTTTGCAAGTGGCGAAATGCGAACCACATTTGTGTCTTTATAAGTTTCCACGTCTTCTTTGTGGACACGACCGTTTGCACCTGAGCCAGAAACGTCATAGAGGTTGATCCCTAAATCATCCGCTAACTTTCTAGCCGCAGGAGTCGCTCTTAGCTTGTCATCAGCCATGACCTCTCCAATTCTATTTATGATATTAAACGCGCAGAGAACTCTGCACTAAAAAGATACAAAGTTTCTCGTCAGCTTTATTTTATTTACATAATTTATCTTATGTAATTCTATTCTTTGTTATAAGTTTTTCGAATTGCATCCTTAATGCTCTCAACTGTTGGTATCATTGCATTTTCTAGATTTTGTGCATAAGGCATTGGCACATCTTCTCCTGCGCATCGGCGGATTGGTGCATCTAGATAATCAAATGCTTCTGATTCTGAAATAATAGCTGAAATCTCTCCGATATAGCCACTTGTTTTGTGGGCATCGTTGACCAGAACAACTTTACCAGTCTTCTTAACTGAGTTAATGATAATATCCTTATCAAGCGGAACAAGGGTACGTGGGTCAACAATCTCAACAGAAATTCCTTCTTCTGCTAATTCTTCAGCAGCTTGAACCACACGGCGAAGCATTTTTCCATAAGTAACAACTGTTACATCCGTACCTTCACGTTTGATTTCCCCAACTCCAAGTGGAATCGTATAGTCTGGATCAACTGGCACTTCCCCTTTTTGGTTAAATTCTGATTTATACTCAAGAATGATAACAGGGTTGTTATCACGGATAGAAGACTTGAGCAGTCCTTTCATGTCAGCAGGTGTACCTGGTGACACAACCTTAAGACCAGGAATGTGAGTAAACCAAGATTCTAGTGATTGCGAGTGCTGGGCTGCAGAACCAACTCCATTACCAGCAGCGCATCGAACAGTCATTGGAACCTGACCTTTACCACCAAACATGTAACGTGTTTTAGCAGCTTGGTTGACGATATTGTCCATGGCAATAACCGAGAAGTCCATGAATGTCATATCAACGATTGGACGAAGTCCTGTCATGGCTGCTCCTGCTGCTGCTCCTGAAATGGCAGCTTCAGAAATCGGACAGTCACGGACACGTTCTGGACCAAATTCTTCAAGCATTCCAACAGAAGTACCGAAGTCTCCTCCAAAGACACCGACATCTTCTCCCATCAAGAACACATTTTCATCGCGACGCATTTCCTCAGACATAGCAAGGATAATGGTGTCACGGAAGGACATTGTTTTTGTTTCCATTTTATCTCTTTCTCCTTAGTCTGCGTAAATATCTTCAAATGCTGATTCAAGCGGTGGGAATGGACTTTCCTCTGCAAATTTAACAGAAACTTCTACTGCTTCCTTGACTTGCGCTTGGATTTCTTCCAATTCTTCGGCACTTGCAATGTTGTTCTCAACGAGATAGTTACGAAGGTTTTCGATTGGGTCTTTTTGTTTCCACAATTCCACTTCTTCACGTGTACGATATTTACCAGGGTCAGATGATGAGTGACCAAGCCAGCGATAAGTTACACTTTCAATCAAGACTGGACCATTGCCACTGCGAACATGATCAACAGCTTTCTTAAATCCTTCATAGACGTCGATGACATTGTTTCCATCTTCGATGAACATTCCAGGAATTCCATAAGCGGCGCTACGTTGATGGATATGTTCTACATTGGTCATTTTCTTGATATCCGCAGAGATACCGTAACCGTTGTTAATGCAATAGAAAATGACTGGCAGGTTCCAGATAGAAGCCATGTTCACTGCTTCGTGGAAAACACCTTCGTTGGTCGCACCATCTCCAAAGAAGCAGACAACGATTTTACCAGTATTTTGCATTTGTTGACTGAGGGCCGCACCGACAGCGATTCCCATACCACCACCTACGATACCATTGGCACCAAGGTTACCGGCATCAAGGTCAGCAATATGCATAGATCCACCTTTACCTTTACAGGTTCCAGTGTATTTTCCAAGGATTTCAGCCATCATTCCGTTGAGGTCAATCCCTTTGGCAATAGCTTGTCCGTGACCACGGTGGTTTGAGGTAATTAGGTCATCTAGATTGAGAGCCAACATAGCCCCCACGTTAGCTGCCTCTTCTCCAACAGAAAAGTGCGTCATTCCTGGCACTTTCCCTTTCTTTACTAATTGCGCAATTTTTAAGTCCATGCGACGGATTTCTTCCATCTTACGGAACATTTCTAGCAAAAGATTTTTATCTAAAGTTGACATCTTCTTGCCTTTCTAACTTTCTTCTTACCTTACTATTTTACCGTTTTTGGCAAATACTGTCAAAGTTTTTCTCAAGTAAATTTCACAAATTAAAAAAGAAAATCCCATAGGAATAAGGGATTTCCTCATTAAGAATATTTTTTCACAAACTTTTTAGCGTTTAGATTTTTCTAAAGATTCAAATCTCTTCATAATCACAGTTAAACGCCAACGGTAGAGAACCCCACTCACAATTAGACTAATAATCAAGCCGATCCAGTAAGAATAAGCTCCAAAATCTGTTAGAGAATCAAATAGCATAGCCACTGGGATTGCTACGCCCCAATAACCAACCAAACCAAGGTAAAAAGGAATAACGGTATCCTTATACCCCCGTAAAATTCCCTGAAGCGGTGCCGCAAAGGTATCTGCTAACTGGAAAAAAAGACTATAAGTCAAAAAGCGCGCTGTCAAATCGATGAATTCTGGGTCGTTGCCATAAAGACTGGCCACATTTCCCCTAAAAATGTAAAGAAAGGATAAGGTGAAGGCCGCAAAAATGAGGGCTGTCCATCTTCCTAGACCAATATAGGTTTTCGCATCATCAAATCGCTTGGCTCCCACTTCATAGGAAACAACAATAGCCATAGCAGATGAGATGCTCATAGGAAAGGCGTACATGAGAGTTGAAAAATTCATAGCTGACTGGTGACTAGCGATAATCAAGGATGAGAACTTAGCCATAATCAAGCCAACCACAGAAAAGATAGCCACTTCCGCGAAGACAGTCCCCCCTATAGGCAGACCTAAACGAACTCCTTCCTTGATTTTATCCATATTAAGCGGAATTCGTTTCTCAAGATGTAGGGCTTTGAGCTTCTCCTGTTTAAATAGAACCAGTACAGAAATTCCCAGTAAGACCCAGTAGGCCAAGGATGTTCCTAAACCAGCACCAGCACCTCCCAGTTCTGGAACACCAAAGGCCCCGTAAATCAAGAGATAGTTAAATCCGCTATTGAGAGGAAGTAACAAAAGCATGAGATACATAGACAGTTTGGTCAAGCCCAGAGAATCCAGCAAGGAACGAACGACACTAAAAAGCAACAGGGGGATAATTCCAATAGATAAAAACCAAAGATAGCGAACCGCTACTGCTGCCACTGGTGCTTCTAGTCCGATATGCTTCAAGACAGGAGGTACCAAGAAAAGTACTAGTCCCAGTAAGACCACGGACAGGCCTAAGGCCAGATAGATGAACTGGTAAAAATCTGAAGCAACTTCTTCCTTTTTTCCTCGACCAAGATGGTGACCAATGATAGGCACCAAGGCTGACACAATCCCTGTCAGGAAGGTAAAGAAAGGATTCCAGATACTGGTCGCCATCGACACACCAGCCAAATCCATAGTGCTGTATTGACCTGTCATAGTCGTATCAACAAAGGAGGCAGAATAATTTGCAAATTGATAAATCAGGATAGGGAAAAATATCTTTAAAAATAAGATAAATTTGTCTTTAAAATGATGGGTTTGGTACATATAGGCTCTCTATTCTTTTTGTTTACAGAGCAGACTCCCACCTAGTTTTGATAGACGATTTGTCCCTTACAGATGGTATATTTAACCTGCCCTTTTAAGGTTTCACCGATGAATGGTGAATTAGCTGCTTTGGAAGCAAAATGGGAGTCCACAAGGCGGTTAGCCTCAGCATCAAAAATAGTGATATCCGCTGGACCATTCTCAGCCAAGTAACCTGCTTCAAAATTGTAAAGTTTGGCTGGGTTGTAGGTCATTTTTTCTAGCAATTCCATCAAGGTCAATTCCCCAGCTTCCACCAAATAAGTCAAACCGAGAGACAGAGAGGTTTCCAAACCAGTCATACCAGATGGCGCTTTGGTGATATCCTCGACATTTTTTTCATCCGCATGGTGAGGCGCGTGATCAGTTGCGATAACTGTGATAACACCTGACTTGAGACCTTCGATAACTGCACGACGGTCCGACTCCAAACGAAGCGGCGGATTCATCTTGGCGTTGCTTCCTTGTGTCAAAAGGAGGGCTTCTGTCTTAGAGAAATGCTGTGGCGCTACTTCTGCTGTGACTTGCGCCCCCAATCCTTGAGCGAACTCCACCACTTTAACACTTTCTTCCTTAGACAAATGCTGAATGTGAACATGAGCCTTGGTTGCATAGGCAATCATGACATCACGCGCCATCATAGCATACTCAGCCACCCCAGTCGCACCGCAGATATGGAAATGTTCTTTAGCAATGTTTTCATTAAATCCAAGAATCCCATTCAAACCTGGATCTTCCTCATGAAGGCTGATAAAGGTATTGAGTTTTTTGGTTTCTTCCATGGCTTCCTTAACCACTTTACTGCTCTCAAGAGGAATACCGTCATCAGAAAAACCAACAGCTCCAGCTTCTAAGAGTGCCTTAAAATCAGTCAAGTCTTGGCCATTAAAGTTCTTAGTAATAGTCGCAACCGTCTTGACATGAATCTTTTCTTTGGCAGCTGACTGGAGAACTTCTTGCAAAGTCTCAACGTCTGAAATGGTTGGACTAGTATTAGCCATCATGACAACCGTTGTAAAACCACCTGCAGCAGCTGCAAGGGCCCCAGTATGAATGTCTTCTTTATGTGTTTGACCAGGTTCACGGAAATGAACATGGATATCAACCAAACCAGGAGCAACTACAAGACCTGTAGCATCTAAGATTTCTGCTCCTTCTTCTTTAATCTCAGGCGCAATTTTGATAATTTTCCCATCTTGGACTAAGACATCACACACTTGATCCAAACTAGACTTGGGATCCATTAAACGACCATTTTTGATTAGTAGCATCTGCTTTCTCCTTTATTCATAGAAATCAACTTGGGTATCCAACAATTTATCCCCATCATAAACAAACTTGGCTGAAAAGAAGGGTTTATCCTCTAAAAGCCACTCAACAAAGGTATGGTCACCTTCCCAAGTAGGCTTACTCAAAACCTCGTCATAGGGAACCCATTCTAGCGTCCCCTCATTGCAGTCAATCAAGTCGCCCTCAAACTCCGTCACCTTAAAAACATAGGTGTACCAGTCTAAATCTGGCGTAAATTCTGGAAAAGTGATAACACCTTTTAGAACTGGCTTGGCTTTGAGCCCTGTTTCTTCGAGGATTTCACGCGCCGCGCATTCTTGAGGTGTCTCACCACGCTCTAGCTTACCACCCACGCCAATCCATTTCCCTTCATGAACATCATTGGGTTTCTTATTACGGTGGAGCATGAGCAGTTCTTTTCCGTTATCAATGTAGCAAATCGTCGCTAACTGAGGCATATTTTCTCCTTATCTAAGCCAATCGATTGGCTCTTGTCCTGTCTCTTTTAAGAATGTATTGGCCTTAGAAAAAGGCTTGGAACCCCAAAATCCTCTGTAAACAGATAAAGGACTGGGATGGGCTGATTCGATAATCAAGTGATGAGGATTGGTAACTAAGACCTTCTTCTTGCGTGCATAAGCTCCCCAAAGTACAAAGACCACTGGTCTATCCAGACGATTGACCACCTGAATCACAGCATCAGTAAAAGGCTCCCATATCTGGCCAGCATGACCATTAGCCTGTCCAGCAGGAACAGTCAAGCAAGCATTGAGAAGTAAGACTCCTTGCTCAGCCCAAGCTGTCAAATCATGGGATTTCTTAACTCCGATATCATCTGACAATTCTTTCAAGATATTTTGCAAGGATGGCGGAGCTGGGATAGAGTCAGGTACAGAAAAACTCAAACCCTGCGCTTGACCTGGTCCGTGATAGGGGTCTTGCCCCAGAATCACTAGCTTCACTTCTTCAAGCGGTGTAGTCAAGAGAGCCTGAAAAACCTTTTCCTTAGGTGGATAAACAGTTCCTTGAGCATAGACCTGCTCCATAAACTGATTGATTTTCCCGAAATAACCAGCAGGTAACTGCTCCTTAATCAAAGCATGCCAAGACGAGTGTTCCATCTTTCCCTCCTTTATCTTATCCATCTAAAAGCACGTCTTAATTCATCCACACCATTTTTAAAAAAGCATAAACCATGTGCAAGTATAATCTTATCCGGTTTCCAGTTTGACATACGGGAAAAGGAAACCTTTGCTTCCCTTTGTCTTCCTAAAAAAGTCATACGATAATCAATAGGAGTTTGACCATCAGGGGCTGTTACACGAGCTAAACGATAGAATTTTCTGCGGATTGGACTAGCTATCTTTTCAGGTTCAAAATTCTCTATAAGGTCTGTTACAATGAGTGTTTTAGTTGATTTATGAAAAAACACGACCTCTTCGATGACAGAACTTCCCTTAAAAATAAGCTGATCAATCTCATCAGACCATAGGTCAGGAGCCTTATCTGTTAAGGCAGCATCAAATTCCACCTTGACATTCTGACTTTTCGCTCTCTCTTCAACTCCTGGACTAGACCATGCTTGCGCATGAGGATATCTTTTTCTCCAATCTGCAATATAGGCGTAGTGAATCTTATTTGGTGAAATCAGGTAAGCTACTCTGCCCAGAGCGTCCAGTTCAGTAAAGAGTTTCTCGTTTGGCGCAATAGGAGAATGAATCCAAAGTTTGCCATCATTTAACTTAATCACCGTCATACGTGTCTGAAAAGGAAGTTTGAAGATCTTCATATCCATTTGAATCAAATCACCATCCACTATCCAGATATTTTGATCAACTTCCTTTAGTGTATACAATGGTTCATAAAGAGAAAGTTCTAGCCTTGACATCGTTAACTATTCCTTCGTTTTTACTGCCTCTATTATAGCAAAAAGTGGCTATCTAAACCACTTTTTACAGTTTATCTAAACAATCCAGCAAGTCTTGGTAAGAATGGACTTCGTAAGTCGGCTGGGCTTGTGTGGGATTTTCGAGGTGATGAGGGTTGTACCAGATAGTATCAATCCCCGCATTATTGCCACCTTGAATGTCGGCGGTTAGGGAGTCTCCAATCATCAGCGTCTCTTCTTTGCTAAATCCAGCAATCTGCTGACCGATTTTTTCATAAAAAAGTGCGTCAGGCTTTTGTGTTTGCAGCTGTTCAGAGATAAAAACTTGATTGAAATAAGGTGCCAGACCCGATTGAGCCAAGCGCCCTGTCTGAATGGCAGTAATTCCATTTGTCGCAGCATACAAGTCATAATCACGTTCAATGAGGCTATCCAAGAGCTCATGCGCACCTGAAAGTGTTTGTCCCTGTTGGGCTAGGTAAAATTGGTAACGTTGGGCTAGAAAACTACCGTCTTTTTCCTGTCCAAAATGGGCAAATAAACGAGAAAAGCGCGTGTTAACCAGCTCTTGTTTACTAATTTTCTTTTGCTCCAAATCCTTCCAGAGAGCCTTGTTCATAGGAACGTAATAATCTTTATAAGACTGAATATCTGTAACTCCTTCTTCTTTTAGAAGTTGGGTCAAAGCCACATCCTCAGCAGCATCAAAATCAAGAAGAGTGTGGTCAAGGTCAAAAAGTAGAAATTTGTAGGACAATTTGGTGTTTTCCTTTCTAGGTACTTAATAGATTAGTTTATTTCTTCTTTTTCTTAGTTTTATTCATCAACATACCAACTACAACTGGAGTAACCACACTTCCAACTTGTCCAACAACTTTAAGTATCTTTTTTGCTTCATCTATTTTTTTGTTTCTACACGATTCGCACTTATTGTGCTTATAACTTGATGGTAAATCCCTAGTACATATCTTGCATTTTTTTATTTCTTTCATTCTACCACCTCTGTCTCAATAGAATCTAGTTTATTTGGCAATTTCATTATAGAAGTTTCAATTTTTGGCAATTCTTTTGTCCAGTAATTTGTAGGAGAAGGATCAAGTAGATCAAGTCTCTCTACTAATTCTTGAGAACTGAGATAAGTTTCGTTAATAAATTTCCCAAAGTAATCCAAACTTTTTTGAGCAGCTTTTTTCTCGCCCAACTCATCATAAGCTATTGCTGCTGATAGTGAAACGATATTTACGGCTGCTAATCCATCTCTAATCTCATTCATACGAGCTTCAATTTTATCTGGTTTATCCCCTTTTAATAACTTCCCCCAAGTAGAATCTGGTTGTTCTTTAATAAAATTTACATTAGATTTTTGACTAAGCATTAGAAGGTTTCGACTATCTTCTGCATCTGAAATAACTTGCAGTAACATCATTGTTCTAATGTTTGGATCTGATATCTCTCTAGCCTGCAAGAGTTTCTGTTGACAACTATAGGCTATGGCAAGTCTATCTGACTCCTGTCCTTTTCTGACGTCTTCAATAGCATATTGTACATTTTGAATCTCCTCTGCAATCTGAGCCATTTGAATTTGTGACGAATAATCAGCTAACGCTTTATTTAATTCTGGTGTCAATTTAACAGATTTCAATGGTACATTTCCAATGACTTTATTAGTATTAGTATCTACTAATACCGCCAAGAGAGAGCCATCTTTCTTTGTCATTAATTTTAGCACTCCTTGAGCAATTTGTTCCCGTTGTTCTGGAGAAAGAATTGCCTGAAAAACCTCTTCAGGTATACTAGATTGGACAACATGGATAAAGGCTGGAGCAGAATATAACATTTTTTCTACTTCAGATAAGATTTTATTTGCATTTTTGGCTAAAGGTTGGGCTATTTCTGGTAACTTATTAAAAAACGTTGAGGGTTTTAGTTCATAACCGTCAATATCAAGAATATCAAAGTCATCTTCGCCAAAAAATAAAACTTCATCCATAAATTACTACCTCATTATGTTTAAATTGTTAGAAATATTATACCATATTAAGCAAAATTATGATTTTGATTTTTCTTTAATATTATCTATCAAATCATTTTTACTGGAATCTAACATAAAAAAACACTCTCCTATCCAATTGACAGCCCAAATCTTTTAGAATAGAACAATCCTAACTATCGAATACCCTAACTTCATAAATATATATGTAATTTTAGACCTAGAATTCCTATAAAGTAAATGTTTTTACACTCTTCTAAACCATTGATTGCTTTAAATCTAAATTTTTGAAGGATTCTAAAGCTAGAATAGTCCCATCACAATCAGTTTTGAATTATTATACTCAATGAAAATCAAAGAGCAAACTAGGAAGCTAGCCGCAGGCTGTACTTGAGTACGGTAAGGCGACGTTGACGTGGTTTGAATTTGATTTTCGAAGAGTATTAACAATTTAGAAACGCTATGATTCCACTCCTTTTACATTAAAAAGGAACTGCGCAAGCAATCCCTTTCTGATTTTGAAATTATTTACTTAAACTTTGATAGTAGTGATAATCAATAACCCACCTATAAAAAGAGTTATAGTAAATTCCTTATTTATTGATTTCAAGTTCCGCCAACTGTGTTTGAATAACCGACAGTTCTGCCCCAGTCTGAAGAAGAGCAGCTGCAGTATAGGCGCCTTCTACAATTGGAACACTGTTGATGATGATACTCTTATCACTGAAATCAGCCACCATTTCTAAATTCATTTTAGCAGAACCTAGGTCAAAAAAGGCAAGTAAAGTATCTGCTGGATTTTCAGAAATAACCCTATCTACTTGATCAAAACTAGTTCCAATTCCTCCATCTTCGGTTCCTCCTACATAAGTAATCGGAACATCTTTAGCCACTTCACTAATCAGTTCAACAACACCATGTGCAATTTTTTTGGAATGTGAAACGATAACAAGACCAATACTTCCCATTAAACCACCCCAGTTTCTAATAGAGCAGTAAAGAGTAATCCTGATGAGAATGATCCAGGATCAATATGTCCAAGAGAACGTTCCCCTACATAAGATGCTCTTCCTTTAGTTGCAAGTAAATCTTTGGTAGCATTC
The DNA here is from genome assembly GCF_001810785.1 of Streptococcus sp. HMSC073F11. GTDB lineage: Bacteria > Bacillota > Bacilli > Lactobacillales > Streptococcaceae > Streptococcus. Next base: position 578,065 of record NZ_KV802690.1, on the reverse strand, counting down.
ACTACCTGATCAATAACCTCTTGAGTCAACTGGCCATCAGACAAGGCTGCAATAACAGGAGTCCAAACATCAACCATTGTCTTTTCTCCAACTTCTGCTTTCCCACGTTTGACAATCATATCCAAACCACTTTGTAAGATTTCTTCTAATTTCGAATTTGAATCAGCCTTGGCCATGCCCATAAAAGCAGAGCCATACAAGGGACCAGAAGCACCGCCTACCTTACTCAGTAGTTGCATTGACACAAGTTTAAAAACATCACTACTTGTCTCAAATTGCTTTCCTTCTAAGTTTTCCATAACTGCAGCCATGCCACGTGCCATATTTCCACCGTGGTCACCATCTCCTATAGGAGTGTCTAGCTCACTAAGGTAATCTTTCTGTTCTTGAATCTTTTCATTAAAAAGTTTCATCCATTCAAGAGCTTGTTCAGCATTCATTTGACATTTCCTCCTTGAGTTTTACCAAGCTGGTGTAGTAACAGGTGCATTTAGAGCATCCAACCATTCATCATCTGCCAATCGAATCAATGTTAATGATAATCCAGCCATATCAATTGATGTCATATAGTTTCCAATTTTCTTAAATGCCAACTCAACACCTTTTTCATGGAGTAATTTTGCCACATCATTTGCAAATACGTATTGTTCCATAAGAGGAGTGCTTCCTAAACCATTAATGAGAAGGCCATAGCGTTCGCCTGATTTAAGTTGGAAACCTTCAGATAATTTTTCAACCAACTCTGATGCCAATTGTGCGGAAGGCTGCATTTTCTCTTTTTTATATCCTGGCTCACCGTGAATACCAACACCATATTCAAATTCATCATCTTCTAGAACAAATCCTGGTTTCCCAACTTCAGGGACAGTTGCTCCAGACAAGGCAAGGCCAATTGTTTTAATTTCTAACACAAGTTTGTCGGCCAATTCCTTCATTTCAGCTAATGATTTACCAGAACGAGCTGCAGCCCCCAAAATTTTATGGACTAAAATAGTACCCGCAACACCTCGACGGCCTTGGGTATAGAGACTATTTTCAACCGCAATATCATCATCGACTACAACACTTGCTACATCAATACCTTCCATTTCAGCAAGTTCTTGTGCAATTTCAAAGTTCATAATGTCACCAGAATAGTTCTTGATGACCATGAAAACTCCAGCACCTTCATCAGCCGCCTTAATGGCTTCTAAAATTTGGTCCGGAGTAGGTGAAGTGAAAACTGCTCCACAAATGGCAGCAGACAACATTCCATCTCCTACAAATCCAGCATGACTTGGTTCATGTCCTGAACCTCCACCTGAAATGAGTCCAACTTTTCCTGTCTTTTCTGCCTTTCTAACGATGACATCAAAACCATCTAAGCGTTCTACCAAGTCATCATGCATGAATGACAATCCCTGCAACATTTCATCAACAACCTGTGTCGGTTCATTTATAATTTTTTTCATGAGAAACTCCTTTCGGCATGTATCTTTGTTTTCGCTTTCATTATATATTTTTTATTGCTGGATGATAAGGGACAGATTCTATTATTTGTCCCCTTTTAAACCCATTTAAAACATTTTTTTGGTAAAATGAAGGAAGTAACAGAAAGGCTTCCTATGGCATCATCACTTATTACAAAAAAACGGATTGCCAAGGCATTTAGAGACCTATTAGCTACTAGAGAATTTGATAAAATCTCTATTGTAGATATCATGGAATCAGCTGGCATTCGTAGACAGACCTTTTACAATCACTTTCTTGACAAATATGAACTGCTAGACTGGATATTTGAAAATGACTTAACCGAGTATATCACCAATAACTTGGACTTCATTTCAGGCCAAAAACTATTACAAGAATTATTTTTTTATTTCGAACAAGAGCGTGACTTTTATATTCAACTTTTTGATATTCAAGGGCAAAATAACTTCTATGACCAATTTATCAGCTACTGTCGCTTGCTTGTATCAAAAATTTTAAGAGAATACGGTCAGATTGATATCGATTCATCTGCTTATACTTGCTTTTTGTTAGACTATCATTCACATGCTCTAGCAGAGATCGTGAAGGCTTACGTCAATAAAAAAAGTCCAGTTCCACAACCAGACTTTCTAATCATGACAATTATTGGAAAGAGACCACAATGACATTTATTTCAAATCATAAACAGAAAATTATTTCAAGTTACATTTCGGCAACTGTCAGCAGTCATCCTGAATTAGAAAAACACCCTACCTTACCATTAGTCTATCAAAAAAATCGCAAACCTTATCAGGTTCCAATATTGTCGGGTGGAGGTTCCGGTCACGAACCTGCGCATATTGGATATGTGGGAGAAGGAATGCTTACCGCTGCTATCTATGGCCAATTATTTACTCCTCCTACAAGAACTGAAATCTTAGAGTCCATTCGTTTTTTAAACAATGGTCACGGTGTCTTCATCATTGTAAAAAATTTCGAAGCAGACATCAAAGAATTTAGCTGGGCCATTAACACTGCTAGAAAAGAAGGAATTAAAGTTGGCTATAGTCTAGCACACGACGATATTTCAATTGAACCTCACAATAGATTTCAAATTAGAGGAAGAGGGCTTGCAGGGACTATTTTACTTCATAAAGTTCTAGGATATGCAGCTCAGAATGGTGCCGACATCGAGCAACTAACTGATTTAGGTCATCAGCTTGCTCCCGAAATCGCAACAATTGGCTTTGCAACGAAATCTGCTAGTCTCCCCCAAGCCACCCGTCCACTATTTAACTTAGAAGAAGGAAATATTTCTTATGGTATTGGGATACATGGCGAAGAAGGTTATCGTATCGTCCCATTCCAATCATCGGAAATCCTTGCAAATGAAATTATAAGTAAATTAAGATTGCACTATCATTGGAAAAAGGGTGATCATTTTATATTGCTTGTAAATAATCTAGGCACTACCAGCAACTTAGAAATGGGGATATTTATCAATGATCTCCTTCAACTCTTAGAAATTGAAGGAGTCACTATTACCTTTATAAAATCAGGAACATTTATGACCAGTCTAGATATGGCAGGTATATCCGTAACTCTTTGCCCTGCGAAAAATAAACAATGGTTAGAAGCGCTCAATGCTCCAACGACAGCTTTTGCATGGTAATTTGCTTGTATAACTCAAAAGGGCTACATCACTTGATAGCCATTTGCTTTTATCTTACGTTTAAAAGAACTCATTCTTACCATTTCAAACAGTCCATCTATCCTTTACAATTCTTCCGGTGAGCTTTGAGTTTTTTCAGAGCCCAATCATAATGACTGGAGGTGTTACTGACAAAGTAGGAACCTAGACTTGTTCCGCCGGTCCACTTATAGACACCTTTGGTAAAGAGGTCGTCATTGCTAAAAACTTCTATCAATTCTAAAACCTCCCTATGTGATTGTTCTAGGAGTCTAGTCGCTTCTTCTAAGGAGGTTTTCTGGTGCTTCTTCCAAAAAGCGATATTCATTTCTCCATAAGTTTTCCAATTATAAGATTCAGGGAGAAAAGGTCTTTCGTGACCTTTTTGATTGGAATGTACCCAAGTCAAAAGTAACTGCTGCCATTCATAAAGATGGATCAAGACATCCCGTAGATTTTTATCCCTTTTCCAGTGAGCTTCTTTTTTCTTTGGGTCTCTTGAAAAATCAAATGGAGTCTGTAGCTCATCTTCACTTAGTTGGGAGATGAAACGATTGAGCTTTTCATAGTTTTCCTTAGAGGCCAGTACTAGCTCCTCTTTTGTTTTCGGTCTAGGCACAGAGTTCTCCCTTCATATTGTTAGTTATTATTAGAAATTTTTTATCCTTTAAATCTCTATAACTTATCCTTTAATTTCTCAACAAAGAGATAGGCTGCTGGACAGGTCAAAGTATTCTTAATCGTCAAATGGTTGATTTGATGGATCTTTTTGCGATCTGTATGGGGGAACTCTCGGCAGGCCTTGGGACGAACATCATAGATGGAACAGAGATTATCTCCTCCTAGAAAGGGACAAGGCATGGATTTAAAAACCTTATCGCCATCTTCATCTACCTGAAGGAACTCCGCTTCAAAAGCTGGTAATTTCATCTTAAAATACTTGGCAATACGAGTGATGTCTGCTTCCTTGAAGTCAGGACCCAATGTCTTGCAACAGTTAGCACAGGCCGTACAATCAATCTCCGCAAAGACTTCTTGGTGAATCTGCTGGGCTATCTTGTCTAGGTTTTTAGGTGGTTTTTTCTTTAGAGTGGCTAAAACTTTACGGTGTTCCTTCTGCTTTTGCAAGGCTAGCTGGTGGTAGTACTCAATATCAATTTCTTTAGACATGATTTCTCTCTTATTCTATTTGTTTCCCCCTATTATATCATGCCTCTGACTCATTGAAAAGTGAACTTTACAAGACTACACTATTCCCGAATGTATCAAAAAACCTTGCAACTAGGTTACAAGGTTAATCACATTAATCGAAGTTAACGTATTCTTTTTGAAGTTCAAGAACTTCTTCCATTGTTGAACACTCTGTAAGGGCACGGTTAGCGTACTCTTCCATCTTAGCAGTATCCAATTTCTTCATCAAGCTACGTGTACGAAGGACAGATGTTGCTGACATAGAGAATTCATCCAAGCCCATTCCGACAAGAAGTGGAACAGCTTTTTGGTCACCAGCCATCTCACCACACATACCAGCCCATTTACCTTCAGCGTGAGCTGCCTTGATAACGTTGTTGATCAAGCGAAGGATTGATGGGTTATATGGTTGGTAAAGGTATGAAACTTGCTCGTTCATACGGTCTGCTGCCATTGAGTATTGGATCAAGTCATTTGTACCAATTGACATGAAGTCTACTTCTTTTGCAAATTGATCTGCAAGCATTGCTGCTGCAGGGATTTCAATCATGATACCAACTTGGATGTCATCCGCAACTGCAACACCTTCAGCAAGAAGGTTTGCTTTTTCTTCTTCATAAACTGCTTTAGCTGCACGGAATTCTTTCAAAAGGGCAACCATTGGGAACATGATACGCAATTGACCATGAACAGAAGCACGAAGAAGGGCACGGATTTGTGTACGGAACATTGCATCTCCAGTTTCAGAAATAGAGATACGAAGGGCACGGAATCCAAGGAATGGGTTCATTTCATGTGGCATATCGAAGTAAGGAAGTTCCTTATCTCCACCGATATCCATTGTACGAACAACCACTGGTTTACCATTCATTCCCTCAAGTACAGCCTTGTATGCTTCATACTGCTCATCTTCAGTTGGGAAGTCTTGAGAATCCATGTACAAGAACTCTGTACGGTAAAGTCCAACAGCTTCTGCACCGTTGTTGTTAACACCTTCAACGTCTTTTGGAGTACCGATGTTAGCAGCCAACTCGAAGTGTTTACCGTCAGCAGTCACTGTTTGAGCATCTTTCAAAAGTGCCCATTCAGCTTTTTGTTTAGCATAAGCTTCACCAGCTGCTTTAAATTCTGCCGCTTGTTCATCTGTTGGGTTGATAATGACTTCACCAGTAATTCCGTTAACGGCAAGGATATCACCGTCTTTCACTACTTCAGTGATGTTATTTGTTCCCAATACAGCTGCAATTTCAAGTGTACGTGCCATGATAGCTGAGTGGCTTGTACGTCCACCGATGTTTGTTACAAAAGCTTTTACAAAGTTTTTGTCCAATTGAGCTGTATCAGATGGTGTCAAGTCATGCGCAATGACGATTACTTCTTCATTGATAGAAGCTGGGTTTGGCAATTTCTTACCAAGAAGATTTGCCAATACACGTTTTGTCACGTCGCGGATATCCGCTGCACGTTCTTGCATATATGGGTTGTCTTCCATGCCTTCAAAGATAGTGATGAACATGTCAGTCACTTCTTTAAGACCTGCTTCAGCATTGACTTTCTTAGCACGGATTGTTTCTTTAATCTGACCAATCAATTCTGGGTCAGCAAGAACCATCAAATGAGCGTCAAAAACTTGAGCCGCTTCTTCACCAAGCGTACCTACAGCTTTCTCACGGATAAGAGAAAGCTCGTTTTGAGAAGCTTCAAGAGCTACATCCAAACGAGCCTCTTCTGCGTTTGTATCTTCGACTGAAACAGTCTCGAATGACAAATCCGGTTGAACGAGTAGATATGCTTTTGCAACTGCAACACCATCAGATGCTGCGATTCCTTTAAGCATTTCTGTCATTTTCCTTATGCCAATCCTTCTTTTTCCATTGTTTCTGAGATTGCAGCGATAGCGTCATCTGCATCTGCACCTTCAGCTGAGATAGTTACATCAGCACCTTGGCCAACACCAAGACTCATAACACCCATGATTGATTTAAGGTTAACTGATTTACCTTTGTACTCAAGAGTGATATCTGAAGCAAATTTGCTTGCAGTTTGTACCAACAATGTTGCTGGACGTGCGTGAATACCTGTTTCTGCCACTACGTGGAAATCTTTAGAAGCCATAGTTTGACTCTCCTTTTGTTCTTTCTTTTTTGAGTTATATGTGATAACCCTTACAATTTGGTATTATACCATCTTCTAGGATTTTTTTCAAGCATTTTATGGGATTTATTCGATTTCCTTTCAGATAACTTGCTGAAAATCTTCTATTCTAGATAACAAAACACAGGATATAGTTTTCCAAAAAACTACTTCTAGGATAATTATCACTATTTCATAAAACAAACACTACATATTGTGTTTTGCAACCTTTAGTAGAAAAATAGACCACTATATTTAGTTTCAAATCATTGACAAAAATTTATTTTCTGATATACTAAGAAAGTAATCTATTTTGAAAGAGGAGTTACACAATGGTAACCGTTTATTCTAAAAACAACTGTGTCCAATGTAAGATGACTAAACGTTTCTTGGACAGTAATAATGTCGCTTATCGTGAGATCAATCTTGACGAGCAACCTGAGTACGTCGATCAAGTTAAAGAGCTCGGTTTCAGCGCTGCTCCTGTCATCCAAACACCAACTGAAGTCTTTTCAGGTTTCCAACCAGGAAAACTGAAACAATTAGCATAATCTTAGTAAATCATCCAGAAGAAACTCGCTTCTAGGGCTAACTTAGAGGCCTTTCTTTTGTAATCAGGTTAGATAAGGAAAATTTTATGGGATTAAAACATCTTGAAGACGTGACTTACTTCCGTCTCAATAACGAAATCAACCGTCCTGTCAATGGACAAATCATGCTTCATAAAGATAAGGAAGCCTTGGATGCTTTCTTTAAAGAAAATGTAGTTCCAAACACTATGGTTTTTGATTCAATTACTGATAAAATCAACTACCTTATTGAACATAACTACATCGAAACTGCATTTCTCAAGAAATACCGTCCAGAGTTTTTGGAAGAATTGCATCAATTTATCAAAGACCAAAACTTCCAATTCAAATCATTCATGGCTGCCTATAAGTTTTACAACCAGTATGCCTTGAAGACTAATGACGGTGAATATTACCTTGAAAGTATGGAAGACCGTGTCTTCTTTAATGCACTTTACTTTGCTGACGGGGATGAAGCAATTGCGACTGATATTGCCAATGAAATCATCCACCAACGCTACCAACCTGCTACTCCTTCCTTTTTGAACGCAGGTCGTGCTCGTCGTGGGGAGTTGGTATCTTGTTTCTTGATTCAAGTAACTGATGACATGAACTCTATCGGACGTTCTATCAACTCAGCTCTTCAACTTTCACGTATCGGTGGTGGTGTAGGTATTACTCTAAGCAACCTTCGTGAAGCTGGCGCACCTATCAAAGGTTATGAAGGAGCAGCTTCTGGTGTCGTACCAGTTATGAAACTCTTCGAAGACAGTTTCTCTTACTCTAACCAATTGGGTCAGCGTCAAGGTGCTGGGGTTGTCTACCTCAATGTCTTTCACCCAGATATCATCGCTTTCCTTTCCACTAAGAAAGAAAATGCCGATGAAAAAGTTCGTGTTAAGACTCTTTCACTCGGTGTTGTAGTACCCGATAAGTTCTACGAATTGGCTCGTAAAAATGAAGAAATGTACCTCTTCAGCCCGTACTCTGTAGAACTTGAGTATGGTGTGCCATTCAACTACATCGACATCACTGAAAAATACGATGAATTGGTCGCAAATCCAAATATCCGCAAGACAAAAATCAAGGCGCGTGATTTGGAAACTGAAATCTCTAAATTGCAACAAGAATCTGGTTACCCTTATGTCGTCAACATTGATACAGCTAACCGTGCAAACCCGGTTGATGGTAAGATTATCATGAGTAACTTGTGTTCTGAGATTCTTCAAGTTCAAGAACCAAGCTTGATTAACGATGCTCAAGAATTCCTTCAAATGGGAACAGACGTTTCATGTAACCTTGGATCAACCAACGTGGTCAACATGATGACTTCACCTGACTTTGGTCGTTCTATCCGTGCTATGGTTCGTGCCCTTACTTTCGTTACAGATAGTTCACACATCGTAGCTGTCCCTACTATCGACCATGGAAACAGTTTGGCTCACACCTTTGGTCTTGGTGCCATGGGGCTTCATAGTTACCTTGCCCAACAACTGATTGAGTACGGATCTCCTGAGTCAGTTGAATTTACAAGCATCTACTTTATGCTTATGAACTACTGGACCTTGGTAGAATCTAATAACATCGCGCGTGAACGTGGTATCACCTTCCACAACTTTGAAAAATCAGACTATGCTAATGGAAGCTACTTTGACAAGTATGTGACAGGCGAGTTTGTTCCAAAATCAGACCGTGTTAAAGAACTCTTCAAAGATGTCTTTATTCCAAGTGCTGCTGATTGGGCTGAACTTCGCGAAAAGGTTCAAGCAGATGGTCTTTATCACCAAAACCGCCTTGCTGTTGCTCCAAATGGTTCTATCAGCTACATCAACGACGTTTCTGCTTCTATCCACCCGATTACACAACGTATCGAAGAACGCCAAGAGAAGAAAATCGGTAAAATCTACTATCCAGCTGCAGGCTTGTCAACAGATAAAAATCTCATTCATTTTGATAAGG
>NZ_KV802690.1:564420-568974 GCF_001810785.1 Streptococcus sp. HMSC073F11 | reverse complement strand
TCCTTAAGCATGTAGTAAGGATAAGTTCCCTTACTACACTTCTGCTTATGACATGGATATGCGTAAGGTGATTGATGTTTACGCTGCCGCAACTGAACACGTGGATCAAGGACTTTCACTCACTCTCTTCATGCGTAGTGACATTCCAAAAGGTCTTTACGAATGGAAGAAGGAAAATAAACAAACGACACGTGACTTGTCTATCCTTCGTAACTATGCCTTTAACAAGGGTATCAAGTCTATCTACTACGTCCGTACCTTTACTGATGATGGTGGAGAAGTCGGTGCTAACCAATGTGAAAGCTGTGTGATTTAATCTTTGCTTGAGGAAACTACATTTTCTCAGATAAGTGATTCATTCACCCTGCTAAACTAAACTAGAATAAACATCTATACTATGAAATAACAAAAAGTCGGGCTTCCGACTTTTTGTGCGATACTCCTCTAGAATTATGATAAAATAGAAGTAATTGTGAGTTCGCAATACTAAACACAGAAAGAGATTTCAAAATGGAAACTTACTACAAAGCCATTAACTGGAATGCCATCGAAGATGTCATCGACAAATCAACTTGGGAAAAGCTGACGGAGCAATTCTGGCTCGATACACGTATTCCCTTGTCAAATGACTTGGATGACTGGAGAAAGCTATCAAATGTAGAAAAAGACTTAGTTGGAAAAGTCTTTGGTGGTTTAACCCTTCTCGACACTATGCAATCTGAAACAGGGGTTCAAGCCCTTCGAGCAGACATCCGTACACCACATGAGGAAGCTGTTTTCAATAACATCCAATTTATGGAATCTGTCCACGCAAAATCTTACTCTTCTATCTTCTCTACCTTGAATACCAAGGCTGAGATTGAAGAAATTTTCGAATGGACCAATACTAATCCTTATCTACAAAAGAAGGCGGAAATCGTCAACGAAATCTACCTAAACGGTAGCCCACTTGAAAAGAAAGTTGCCAGCGTCTTCCTTGAAACATTCCTTTTCTACTCTGGTTTCTTCACTCCCCTCTACTATCTTGGTAACAATAAACTGGCCAACGTCGCCGAAATCATCAAATTGATCATTCGTGATGAGTCTGTTCACGGAACCTACATTGGTTATAAATTCCAGCTCGGTTTCAATGAACTGTCTGAAGAAGAGCAAGAAAAACTCAAAGAGTGGATGTACGACCTGCTCTATACCCTCTATGAGAACGAAGAGGGCTACACAGAAAGCCTCTATGACGGTGTTGGTTGGACGGAAGAAGTTAAAACCTTCCTTCGCTACAATGCCAACAAGGCACTCATGAACCTGGGACAAGATCCACTCTTCCCAGACTCAGCTGATGATGTCAACCCAATCGTTATGAACGGTATTTCAACAGGAACATCTAACCACGACTTCTTCTCTCAAGTCGGAAATGGTTACCTCCTTGGTGAAGTTGAAGCCATGCAAGACGATGACTACAACTACGGTTTGGACTAAGGTCATCTATTTTATAAGTGATAAAAAGATCATGGTTTGTTTAAAACAACCATGATCTTTTTGTTTTTGTTTTCTTTTGTTTTTTAAATTGATTGATTGAATACTTTATGATAAAATAGTAATAGAAATAGAGGTGATAACGATGTTAAAGCAGGAAAAACTAGATAATATTCTAGAAACGGTAAATACAAAAGGAACTATTACTGTAAAAGAAATCATGACTCGCTTGGATGTATCAGATATGACTGCTAGACGCTACTTGCAAGAGTTAGCAGACAAGGATTTACTTGTTCGGGTGCACGGGGGAGCTGAGAAAATTCGCACAGGTTCTATTTTAAACAATGAACGTTCCAATATTGAAAAACAAAGCTTACAGATTGCAGAAAAACAAGAAATCAGCCGTTTTGCAGGCCATTTAATTGATGAGGGTGAAACCATTTTTATTGGTCCAGGGACAACCTTGGAATGTTTTGCCCGTGAACTTCCAATTGATAATATTCGTGTTGTAACAAACAGTTTACCAGTCTTTCTCATCTTAAACGAACGAAAACTAACAGATTTGATTTTAATAGGTGGAAACTATCGCTCTATCACTGGAGCCTTTGTCGGAACACTAACCTTGCAAAACTTGGCCAATTTGCAATTTTCTAAAGCCTTCGTTAGCTGTAATGGTATTCAGGACAATACGATTGCGACCTTTAGTGAAGAGGAAGGTGAATCTCAACGCATCGCCCTCAATAATTCCAATAAAAAATACTTACTAGCTGACCATAGTAAGTTCAATAAATTTGATTTCTATACCTTCTACAATATCTCTGATATTGATACCATCGTTTCAGATTCTAAACTGAGCAAAGAAACGTTTGAACAACTTTCAAAACAAACAAAAATTATTCTTTCTAAACCATAAAACTGAGGATTGATAAAATATAAAATGCGTCATATCAAGAAAATAAAAATCTTTATATGACGCATTTTTTGATGAAGATTTTTACAAAGAGTTTCCTAGATTCTTTATGATTGTTGAAACGGCATAAAATCTGAATCAAAGGAGATATTATCCCGTTCTTCAGGACTGATAAAGTTTAAAAAGATATTTTTAAATTCTTCCAGCTCATAGTCTGAATGGCAAATCCATTCTTTACCGGTAGAGACATACCATTTCCCAAGTTTTTTCAGCTCCTCATTCGTCAAACAAGGTATTTGAGAACATTTATCAAAATTGATAATATAAACTTTTTCATAAATAGATTGGATAAAATCTTTGAACATCTTTTGCCTCACTAGAATTCTATATCTAATTACTCATTCTACTAGTCTATAATCTGACTTTCTGCTACTTTCTTGTACCAGTGAGCTGATTTCTTAGGATAACGTTCTTGAGTTTCAAAGTCTACATAGAAGAGACCGTAACGTTTTTCATAACCGTTTGACCATGAGAAGACGTCCATCAATGACCAGATGAAGTATCCTTTGACGTTTGCACCATCAGCAATCGCATCAGATAAGACCTCTAAGTGTTGTTTGACATAATCAATACGGCCATCATCATAAACAGTATTGTCTACAAACTCATCTTTATAACCAAGTCCATTTTCAGTGATGTAAATCTTCTTATAGTTCGGATAATCTTTCTTCACGCGCATGATTTGGTCATACAAACCTTGAGGGTAGATAATCCAATCCCAATCCGTACGTGGTACATAGTCAGGAGCTACACGACGACCAACACCTTTGATTTGGTATTTAGAGCTTCCTTTCTCACCCTTACCATTATGGATAATTTCAGTTTCTCCATCAAAGGCTTCCATCCAGTCACTCATATAATAGTTGATGCCTAGAAAATCATTCAAGTCTTTCGCAGCTTCTAATGCTGTGAAATCTTCTTCACGAAGATCCAAGCTACCACCATTGACTGATAAGATATGGTTGACGCCTTCCATCGTTTCAGCTGAATAGTGACCTAGATAAGTTGCATCCAAGATAAATTTATTGTGGATGATATCTTCCAACTCAGCTGCACGAACATCTGCTGGATTTTTAGGATCTAAAGGATACTTGGTTGGCAGTGCGTGAACAACACCAATTTCACCTTTATAACCTTTATCTTTATATAGCTTAACTGCACGCGCATGAGAAACCATCATATTGTGGTGCGATTGGAAAACTTTGGCAAGGTCGTACTGAATACCTGGAGGGAATTTTCCAACCAAGTATTGACCATCACCAATTGGCCCAATTTCATTAAAGGTTGTCCAATAGTTTACTTCTGGGAATTCTTCAAAACAGAAGGCAGCGTAGTCTACAAAGTGTTCAATATTTTCACGGTTTAAGAAGTCTCCATTTGAGTGGAGAGCTTCTGGCGTATCAAAGTGATGAAGAGTTACAAAAGGCTCAACATGACGTTTGTGACACTCTGCAAATAGATTATGATAAAATTCAACACCTTTAGCATTTACTTGACCGTAACCAGTCGGGAAAATACGTGACCAGGCAATAGAAATTCGAATACCATTGACACCATACTCTTCTGCTAGCTTGAGGTCAACTGGGTATCGATTGTAAAAATCACTGGCTGGTTCGGCAGTGTACCAGTAGTTATCTTCAAGATACTTATCCCACGCAACTGGTCCTTTACCATCAGTATGTGTAGCACCTTCTGCTTGATAGGCAGCTGTTGCGCCACCGAAAATAAAGTCTTTTGGTAATGTTTTTGTCATTTTTTTCACCTATTTCTTGATTTAAATAAAGTAAAAGTGAGAGGAGAGGAGTCAGTGAGCCATCCTTCTCCATCTCACTTCTTGTACCAAGTCACCGAATTGTAACATGAGGAGGTAAAAACGATAGCTTTTTACCGACGAATTAATAAGGCGATTAGGAAATTTGCCATAGCGATTGCCGTAACGAGAGGAGACTATTTCAGAGTCCCTATCGTTAATCGAATTGTGACATGAGGAGGTAAAAACGATATCTTTTTACCGACAAATTAATAAGGCGGTTAGGAAATTCACCATAGCGATTTCCGTAACGAGAGGAGACTGTTTTATAGTCCCTATCGTTAATCGAATTGTGACATGAGGA
>NZ_KV802690.1:522879-564320 GCF_001810785.1 Streptococcus sp. HMSC073F11 | reverse complement strand
GACTATTTCAGAGTCCCTATCGTTAATCGAATTGAGCTTGTACAAATGCAAGAGCACCTTTTCCATCACGAGTTAATTTGATGTATTGAGCGCCTTCTGTTTTCGCTAGTTTAATACCGAGCTTATCTGTTTCTGCTTTCATGTCTTCAAAGTTTGAAGCAACTTGAGGGGCAAGGATAACAAGATCAAACTCTGGCAACATTTCACGGTGAGCACCATAGCCACCTGCTGCTGCTTTCACAGGGACATTGTATTCTGCAGCTGCCTTATTCAAAGCATTCGCAAGAAGTCCACTTGTCCCTCCACCTGCACAGAGAACGAGGACATTTGTTTCTTCAGTGATTGTATTTTGAGCTGCATCGATACCCGCTTTTTCAAGAATAGCATCTGCTTTTGCAGTGTTGAAGTTTGCAGCAACTTTTTCTTTCAATTCATCATTGGCTTTACCAGAACGCTCTTCTTCAAGAATTTGTTCATCATAGACTTTAAGGAATGGATAGTAAATAACTACGTCAACTACAATTAGAAGGACAGCAAGAATGAATGATAGAACTTGGAAGTTTGTACCAAGAACTAGACCTAGTGGAGCTGGAGTTGTCCATGGTAGATTAGCAGTAAATGAATTCATTCCAAGAGTTTCAATAAAGAATTTAAAAATCCATACGTTGGCAATTGGCGCAAAGATGAATGGAATAAAGAAGATTGGGTTCAAGACAAGCGGTGCACCAAACAAGATTGGTTCATTTACACCAAAGAAAGTTGGAACTACTGAAGCACGTCCGATTGCACGGTTACGTTTCGATTTGGTTAACCACATGAACATGAATGGAACAACCAGTGTCGCACCAGTACCACCCATGGTAACGATAAACATTTGTGTACCAGAAGTAAGAATCTTGTCAGCGTGCATACCTTGTTGGAGAAGGTTCAAGTTGACTTCGGCATTGGCATAGGTAATAGCTGCGATAGCGGGTTCAACGATAGATGGACCATGGATACCAACAAACCAGAAGAAGGCAAAGGCACCAAAGATAATGGTAATACCTAGATAGCCATCAGCTGCTGAGAATAATGGTGCAAAGAATTTACCGATTGATTCTGCTACGCTTGCACCAACAAAATGACGAGCTAGTAAATCAAGAACATATAGAGAAACAACTGAAAGAGTGAATGGAATCACATCTTTAAATACTTGTGAGATATTTGGTGGAACTTCGTCAGGCATACGAATAGTGACGTTGTTCTTAACACAAACCTTATAGATGGCTACAGTAACAAAGGCAGCAAGGAAGGCTGAAAGCAAACCTTTTGTCCCCAAGAATCCAGTAGCTAGGCCATTTTCGATAGGATCAGCTGCCAACATCAACAAACCAACAATTGCTGCCAAAAGTGTTGACATATAGTTGATTTGATTGGTTTTCTCCATGCTACGGTTTACTGAGTCGGTCAATGACTTAGCTGTTGTACCAGCTACCAAGAGAGCTAGAATCCCCATTGAATAGCTATAAGGTTTCATGAGGAGATTAACAACATCATCAGACCATTTAAAGCCCCATGAGTTTGGTACAAAGGCGATTAAGATAAAGATACTTGAGAAGAGAATAACAGGCATACCTGCAATGAAACCATCACGAATAGCACGAAGATAGATATTACGAGATAGTTTCTCAAAGAAAGGTTTTCCTTTCTCAATAAATGCAATTAGTTTATTCATTATTTAACTCCTCTCCTGTACAGTTCAATTAAATGGTGCATCAAATCTTTTAACAAAATAGTTGTCATCAAGTGGTCTTGGCCATGCATCATGGTCACACTATACGCTAAGTCCTCACCAGAAGCTTCCTTAGTCAATAGACTTGTTTGAGCGTGGTGAGCCTCTGCGATACAAGAACCAGCTTCCTCAACTAAGCTATCCGCTTTTGCAAAATCACCAGCTTCAGCAGCCTTCAAGGCTTCCAATAGTTTTGAACGAGCATCGCCCGCATAAGCTACGATTTCAAAACCTAACAATGTTACTTCTTCTCTATTCATGATAGAATTCTCCTTATATAGTTTTAAATAAATTTTTATGACAATAAACGTTGGATATGTAGAACTAGATAAACACGTTCACTTTTATACAAATCAAGACCCGTATGTTGCGTAATCACATCGTATATCTTGGAACCAATTTCAAACGCTCTTGGATAGGATTGTTTAATATGTTCTTCCATATCCAGAAGTGATTGGTTATCATCTCTGGTTCGGTCTAAATAATCCAAGAAATAATTCAAATGGATCATAAAGCGATCATAGAAATGATTATTCTCTTTGGTTCGTTGAATTGCATAGTCCTTTAGCACTTCTTCAACATTCCTGAGAATTTCTTTCCTCTTATCAATCGAATCAACTACTTGGACTTCATTCTCACCCTCAGCATTGATGAAATGATAAGCAATCCGAATAATTTCGTCCTCAGGAAAATGATCCGCTAGCTTCTGACGGTAAATTTCAAATGCTTCATTTGCGATTTGAAAAGCGACAGGATACTTGGCAGAAATATCTGGCAGATTACTATCCTTATACCTTCCTTGTGCTAGAGCTTGGTAAGAACAGTAAATATGATCTGTCAAGGTTACGTAGAGATACTCTTGAATCGGATAGTGATATTTCTTTGAAAGCTTATCAATGATCTCATAGGTCACTGTGATAAAATCTAGCGGAACATCTTTGAGAAGAGCCATAAAGTTTTCTCTGGACTCTTCGGTCTTCATCCGAAAGATTTTCTCAACCTGCTGTTCAGCAATCAAATCCCCCTTCTTCTTTCCAAATGCAATCCCCTTACCAATCACAATCACTTCTTCTCCTTTATCATTCCTGACAAGCGAAACATTGTGATTTATTGGATTTAGAATTCGATACATGTCAACCTCCTTTTATATTTTAAAGGTATATGAGTACAAAAAATGACCACAAATGAACTAGAAAATCATCCGATTTCTAATTCACCTGTGATCATGCCTAATATTACTTAGTAACACTCACCTTGTATTAACTTTTGATTTAAGTATAGCACAAGTAGGTTGTTTTGTAAACCTTTACATGCAACTTTTTTTAAAATTTTTTTAGATTTATGTTCCTAAATTAGGAGAAGCTTCTTACACACGTTCTTTCCATGATGTCGCTGTTGTTTGAAGAACTTTGTTGAGTTCGTCAATGTTTTCAAAACCAGTTGTGCGAAGCCATTCGCGAGCTGCTGCTTCACCATCTTTGATGTAAGCTTCAACTGATCCAGCCCATGTAGCACGGCCACAAAGAACGCCATTGAAGTTTGCACCTGATTCATGAGCAAATACAAGAGTATCTTGGAAAAGTTTAGCTGATACACCAGCACTCAAGTAGATGTATGGCAAGTTAGTTGCTTCATCTTGTGCTTTGAAGAAGGCTGCTGCTTCTTCACGTGTATAAACTACTTCACCCTCAGCGAAGCCTTCAACATATTTAATGTTAACAGGAACTTCTACTTTCAAGACATCAATGTTAAAGCGTGGGTCAGAGAAGACTTTCATAGCACCGATAACTTTGTGTGGTTTTACTTTAGCGTATTCTACAGAACCTGCGTCAGCAATTTTTTCATCGTAAGCAAGGATTTCAAGGAAGAATGGAATATCTTCAGCCACACATTCAGAACCGATGCGTTCGATGTAAGCTTGTTTTTCTTGGTTGAGTTCGTCTGAGCTATCTACGTCATAGTAAAGCAAGAATTTAACTGCATCTGCACCTTCTTCTTTAATACGTTTTGCAGACCAAACATCCAAGCAGTCTGGCAAGCGTTTTGTGCTTGTTGTATCATAACCTGTTTTTTCATAAGCAAGGAGAAGACCAGCTTTTTCATCAAGAGCTTTAGTCGCTGGAAGTCCATACTCAGGGTCAAGAAGCATTGATGAAGCGTATTTAGTCAATTCATCTGCTACCAAGACTTTCAGTTCTTCCATTTGAGCCACAGTTGGTTCTTCTGTTTGGTGTTGAGCCATGAGGCGTTTCAAAGCACCACGTTGGTCAAATGCAAGAGCTGAGATGATACCATTTTCATCAGAAAGTTTTTCTAAGCGTGCACGTTTTTGTTCTGTTAAAGCCATTTTATACCTCTTTTACTATTAATTGATCATATAGAGCTTGATAGTTGGCCATGTTGACATGGCCAGTCATTTTTTCTTGAGCATTGAGCATACCAAGGACATTTGCCTTGATGAGTAGTTCTGCATCCGATTCTTTATGAAGAAGTCCTGAAGAAATCCCTGCCACAGTAGAATCTCCAGAACCGACAGGGTTGACTACCTGGATTCTAGGAATATCTACCTTGTAGAAAGTGTCCCCATGTTTGGCAAAGGCACCATTGGCACCAAGCGAAACGATAATCCATTCAATCCCTGCAAACAAAGGTTCTTGAAGGACTTCTTTTAATTCATCCAAATCCTCAGAAACTTCTCTTCCTAGAAGTTGAGACAATTCCTCATTATTTGGTTTGATGACTGTTGGTTTATGTGGTGATTCAAGAACCGCCTGAAGTGCTGCACCAGAGCAGTCCAAGACTACAGGTTTGCCAGCTTGATTCGCAAGTTCTACCAAGCTCGCATAGTAATCAACTGGAAGACCAGCTGGGAGACTACCTGAGATAGCTACTACTTCAACTGAGTCCAGAAGATTTTTGAAATGTTCCAAAAAGTCATGACTTTCCTGTTCCAAGACTACAGGACCTTTTTCAAGGACTTCTGTTTGGTTGTCTCCGTGCAGAATAGCGATACAGTTACGAGTCTCTCCCTGAATTGAGAAAAAATCTTTCTTAACATTATCATCGATATTTTCAACTAAAAACTCACCAAGTTTGCCACCAACTAAACCAGTAGCAAGAACAGAATCACCAAATTCTGAAAGTACTCGAGTAACGTTTAGTCCTTTACCACCAGCAGTTTTGGTTACATCCACCACACGATTGACAGTGTCAATTTTCAATTCATCCAAAGGATAAGAAATATCAATGGATGGATTCATCGTGACTGTTAAAATCATGCGTCACCTCTTAGTCGTGGTATTCACCGCGATCCCATTTTTCAAGGAATTCTGTAAAGAAGTTTGCATCTGCTTGATGAGCATTGTGAGTTTCAACGTGCTCAATTTTCGCAATCAATTTTTTGTTTTCTTCTGATGGTTTGTATTCAGCATTGATGAAAGCTTCAATGATATCACACATAAGCAGTTCACCAGTGATTTTACCACCAAAACCGATAACGTTAGCATTCAATTGTTCTTTTGCATAAAGAGCTGTTGTCATATCACGAACCAAGGCAGAACGAACACCAGGAACTTTATTGACAGCGTTGTTGATTCCAACACCAGTACCACAGATACATACCCCAAGATCAGCTTGACCGCTTGTAACGGCTTCACCAACTTTTTTACCAAAGATTGGGTAGTGAGTACGTGTGTGGTCATAGGTACCAAAGTCAATGACTTCATATCCTTTTGATTTCAAAAATTCTGAAACCGCCATTTTTTCATCTGTTACGATGTGGTCACATCCAATTGCAATTCTCATTAGTTATTCCCTCCGATTAATTATATAAATCTAATATCATTTATCCCTACTCAAGAAAAATCAAGATTAGCTTAGGAAGCGTGCTGCAAGCATAACTGAGGTTAGCTAAAGTGAGCTGACAACAGATTATCTTGATTTTTGAAGAGTATTAGCACATTTTGTTCAACATGTCGACCCTAATTTGGTGACGTCCACCATCGTATTTACCGTTAACAAATCCTTTAGCGATGTTTTTAGCCAATTCATCACCGACAAGTTGTGCGCCCATAGTGATCATACGTGAGTTGTTGTGTCCACGAGTCATATAAGCTGAACGTTCGTCAGATACTTCTGCAGCAACCATTCCTTTGATCTTAGTTGCGACCATAAATGGACCAGCACCGTAAGCATCAATCACGATACCAAGGTTTTGTTCTTCTTTGTTTACTTCTGCAGCAACAGCAAGAGTCACATCAACAAAGTCTTGACCTTCAGCTGTAACATCCACAACGTGGAAGTTTTCTTTTTCCAAGAAGTCTTTCACAACTTCTTTCAATCTCAAACCTGCAGCATCTGCACCGATAACAATAGACATATTGTATACTCCTTTTATTTTTCTAGGCTAGTAAAAACTTTAACAGTTAGCAGTTTACCTACAAAAAGTTTTCTAGCAGTTTATTGACAAATTGGATTGAATGAGATGAATGACACCTTATTCAAGTTTAGGAAACCAGTTCCCTAGAAATAATCCTTCTCCACGCAAGAGAATATAACAAGTGATTGTTTGTTTGTTACAAACATCATTTGTTGCTTACAAACATAATATACTCCTATTTTACGAAAAAGTCAACAGTTAATGTTTGTTTTTGTGTTTTTTAATCTAAAAAATTTCGATATCAAAACCAATTTGATCCACTTGACCAGGTTCTAGGAGAAGAACATTCTTCTTATCTTCTAGATGATCTCCTTCTTCAAGGGATGTTGACAAGCCAGACCATGGTTCAAAAGCAATGAAAGGACCTTTATTCAAAGTTGACCAGATAATGAGGTTTGGAAACTCTGCAAAGTGGACTTTCAATCCCTTATCATGTTTACGAGAACGAAGGGCAATTGTTCTAGATTGCAATTCATCTAAGGTAACTGCATCTGTGCTGAAAAGATCATAGCTGAGGTCTAATTCTTTTTGACCTTCTAGCCATGGACTTCTATCTTGGAAATCCAACATACCTGTTTCTGGGAAAGGACGTGGAACAGAGCAAGTCTCTTCTTTCTCAAACTCTAGATAATAATCTTCATAGACTTCATCATCAAGCAGAGGACAATTAAATCCTGGATGTCCACCAATAAAGTAAGGCATGACCTTGCTAGTTTCTTTATTGAAAATCTTGTATTGAGTCCGTACTGTTTTACCAGTAAGGCTATAAGTGATTTCTAGGCGGAAATGATAAGGATAGTTTTGATAGCTATTCTCATCGTCTTCAATTGCAAAAGTTACACTCTTGTCTGTCTGTTCAACTAATTCAAATTCTTTCTTACGAACCAAACCATGACGAGGAATGTTTCCTTTGCTTTCCTGTCCCTTCTCATCTATATAGAGGGCTGTATCCTCTCTTAATGAACCACAAATAGGAAAGAGAACAGGAGCTTGTCCACTCCAATATGTAGCATCTCCTTGCCACAAATACTCCAGTCCCTCAGCATCTTTTATAGAAGAAAGAGCCCCACCAAAACTGTTAAATTGAACTCTTAATTGTTCTGATTTTAATTCAATTACCATTATTTTCTCCGATTTCTTGATAGTTTATAAAAAACTAGGTTGTCACTCCTAATGGATGTCGACAACCTAGCTTTAACAATTTACATTTTATAGGAGCGCATTATTTTGCTTTTGCTGCGTACTCTTCGTTACGTTTGATCATTTGTTTTCTGTACCATGCAAAGATACCGATATAGAATACAAGGAAGACTACAGCACCAAGGATTGCTTTGATATCACCAGTTGTAGTGTTACCAATTGTCCAACCAAGAAGTTTTTCGATTGGTCCTTCAAGAGTTGAGTGAGTGATCAATTGAGTTTGGCTCACACCTTCTGGGAAGGCACCTACACCTTTAGCAAGTTCTGTTGCAAATGGCGCGATAAGTGTACCTGAAAGAAGGAAGAGTGGCAACAAGAGTGTTCCGAAGATAATCATACGGAGCAATTTACCACGTGTTACAACCAAGAGAGCTGGAGTAACACCCATAGCGATGATACCTGCAAGTGGCAAGATACCATTTCCGACGTTTGAAAGAAGCACAGCTTCAATCAACATAATTGGTGCAAGTACGTTTGCACAAGCCCAGATTTCAGCACGACCAGCGATGAATGGCCAGTCTAGACCGATGTTAAACTTACGTCCTTCCAAACGTTTAGTAGCAACGTTTGTAATACCTTGTGAAAGTGGTTCTACGGCTGCGATGAACCATGAACCGATAAGTGAGAAGAGTTCCAAAGCTACACCGGCTGTCAAACCAAGAGACAACCAACCTTTAATAACAAGTTCCCATGAAGATGCATCTTCTACTCCAGCAACTGGATGTGGAGTTCCCATCAAACCAATAACGATACCAAGAATGAAACCGATGAAGAATTTAGATCCCCAGAAACCGATTTTCTTGTTCAATTTTGCAGCGTCAAAGTCATATTTATCAAGACCTGGCAAAACTTTATCAAAAATCTTATCCAAGACCATGATAACTGGGTTCATCATGTAGTTCATGTGAGTTGAAGTCATTGGTGATGAACTTGGTGCGTTAAGAAGGTCGTCGAATGTTGGTTTCATCAAATCAGAGTTGATGATCTTCAAAATACCTACAAGTACAACTGCTGCTGTCGCGATGAAGAGTGAAACCCCTTGGCTTACACCATTGTTGTCTGCATACCATTTGATCAAAAGACCAGTGATTGACAAGTGCCAGATATCGAAGATATCGACATCAAGTGTGTCTGTTTTCTTCATTGCAAGCATCACAACGTTGACAATTAACATTACAAGCAAGAAGTAAAGTGTCCAAGCAGATCCCCAAGTGATGGTAGCAAGTGGTGCCCAACCAACGTCGGTGATGTTCAATTGAATACCAGTGTTTTCAACGAATTTTGCAAGTGATGCTGAGAAAGCACCATTTAACATACCGATGATGGCACCGATACCTGTAAGAGCGATGGCAAGTTTGATACCACCTTCAAGCGCTTTGGAGAATTTCACTCCAAAAAGTAGGGCCAACACTGTCAAAATGATCAGCATGATGATAGGGCCACCCATAGCCAAGATAGGTTTAAAGATATCGTTGGCCAGATTGATAATGACATCCATAATAGTTCCTCCCTTTTTATAGTTATATGAATGTTAACAAATTAAAATTAGCTTAATCCGTGTTCTTTGATAGCTGCTTCAATATTGTCAAATACTGGAGCACTCATAGCTGGGATACGGAATAAGATTGGTCCAGCTTCGATAACTGGAATACCTGGGTCAAAACCAAGGTCTGTAGCAGCAATTGGTGTGAAGATGTCATAACCTTTGATAAGATCTTCGTTAACGTCTTTTACCATAACTGCATCACAGTGAACATCAAAACCGCGGTTTGAAAGTTCTTCTTCAAGAGCACTTTTAATTTGGTGGCTTGAGTTAACACCTGCACCGCAGGCAGCAAGAATTTTAATCATATGGATTTCCTCCGATTTAATATTTTTAATAGACAAGATTAAGCAATTGCTTCAGCAATATAAGTATAGAGGGCTTCTGGTTCAGAAATTTTTGATAGGTCTTCAAGATGACCATTTCCAGTAAAGAAGTCCATCAACTGAGCAAGAATATTGGTTTGACTTGAACTTGAGTTATTAATGATAAAGAAGAGCAAGGATACTTCTACTTCCTTATCTGGCACAATCATATTGTGGAAAGTCACTGGTTTTTCTAATCGAACGACCACAACTTTTTCAGCTAGATTATGAACAATATCAGTATGAGGAATAGCCACATTCGGCAAATCCTTACCCAAAAATTCCATATCTAAGCCAGTTGGAAATGACTTTTCACGCGTGATCAAGGCTTCACGATAAGTTGGAGTTACGATTTCTCGTTCTTCCAATAAAGTTGCAACCTGATCAAAGAGATGTTCTTGATTATCCGCTTCTAAGCAAAACACAAGGTTTTTGTCAAAGAAATGATCTAATCCCATAAGGTTTTCCCTTCTTTCCATTAACTTTATGCTATAAGTATAACACTATATGAAATCGTTGTCAATAATTTTTTGTTGTTTTTTGTCCTTTTTTTGATTATTTTGTTTATTTTTTATCTTTACAACCAAAACAAACACTTAAAACAAACACTCTAAACGATTTAATCCTATTATAAATGCAAAAAACAGGCCTATTTAAGCCTGTTTTACTATTGATTCTTATGTAAGTTTCCTGTGAACAAGAAAAACAATTATGATAACTTATTCTTCATCCATGCTCAAGACGCTAAGGAAGGCTTCTTGTGGAACTTCTACTGATCCGATAGCTTTCATGCGTTTCTTACCAGCTTTTTGTTTTTCAAGCAGTTTACGCTTACGAGAAACGTCACCACCATAACATTTAGCAAGTACGTTCTTACGAAGGGCCTTGATATCAGTACGAGCCACAATCTTGTGTCCAATAGCTGCTTGAATTGGAACCTCAAATTGTTGGCGAGGGATAATTTTCTTAAGTTTATCAACGATGAGTTTTCCACGTTCGTAGGCAAAGTCCTTGTGAACGATAAAGCTGAGGGCATCCACCTTGTCTCCATTGAGAAGGATGTCCATTTTGACCAGCTTAGATGGGCGATACTCTGACAATTCGTAGTCAAAGCTTGCATAACCACGTGTCGAAGACTTAAGTTTATCAAAGAAGTCAAAGACAATTTCAGCAAGAGGAATTTGGTAGATAACATTGACACGGTTATCATCAATATAGTCCATCGTCACAAAGTCCCCACGCTTGCGCTGAGCTAATTCCATGACTGCTCCAACAAACTCTTGCGGCACCATGATTTGCGCCTTAACATAAGGCTCTTCAATGGTCGCAATCTTGGTAGGATCTGGGAACTCAGATGGATTTGACACATCCATAGACTCACCATCGGTCAAATTAACCTTATAGATAACGGATGGAGCTGTCATGATGAGGTCGATGTTGAACTCACGTTCCAAACGTTCTTGGATAACATCCATATGGAGAAGTCCAAGGAAACCACAACGGAAACCAAATCCAAGTGCCTGAGATGTTTCTGGTTCAAATTGGAGACTAGCATCATTCAGTTGCAATTTTTCAAGGGCTTCACGTAGGTCATTGTACTTGTTTGACTCGATAGGATAGAGACCCGCAAAGACCATAGGATTCATCTGCTTGTAGCCATATAATGGCTCAGCCGCAGGATTGGTTGCCAAAGTAACTGTATCACCCACACGAGTATCCTGAACCGTCTTAATAGATGCTGCAATATAACCAACATCACCAGTCGCAAGGAAATCACGACCAACTGCTTTCGGAGTAAAAATACCGACTTCGGTCACATCAAAGGTCTTGCCATTGCTCATAAGCTGAATCTTATCGCCAGGTTTGACCACTCCATCCATAACACGCACTTGGAGAATAACCCCACGGTAAGCATCATAAACTGAGTCGAAAATTAAGGCCTTAAGTGGCGCCGTCACATCACCCGTTGGTGCTGGAACTTTTTCTACAATTTGCTCGAGAATTTCTTCGATACCAATACCAGCTTTAGCTGATGCTAAGACTGCTTCACTGGCATCCAAACCAATCACATCTTCAATCTCTGTACGCACGCGCTCAGGATCTGCAGCAGGAAGGTCAATTTTGTTAATGACTGGCATGATTTCCAAATCATTGTCCAAGGCTAGATACACATTGGCAAGGGTTTGAGCCTCAATCCCTTGAGCAGCATCGACCACCAAAATAGCTCCTTCACAGGCAGCGAGTGAACGTGAAACTTCATAAGTAAAGTCAACGTGCCCCGGCGTGTCAATCAAGTGGAAAATATAAGTTTCCCCATCTTTTGCAGTATAATTCAGCTCGATGGCATTCAACTTAATGGTAATCCCACGTTCCCGTTCTAAATCCATGCTATCCAAAAGCTGGGCCTGCATTTCACGACTTGAAACGGTCTCTGTTTTTTCCAAAATGCGGTCTGCTAGAGTCGATTTCCCGTGGTCAATATGGGCGATAATAGAGAAGTTACGGATCTTCTCCTGTCGTTTTTTCAATTCTTCTAAGTTCATGATTCTCTTCCTTTCAGGGTATCTATTTATTATAAATTGTTTTTGACATTTTGACAAGACCATACCCTGCCAGGAGTACTAATCTTCAGCAACAAAGCCGTCATTTTCGATAAAGTGGTGTTCTGTCATTCCTTGGTCTGTAAAGACAATCCCATGAAGGACACCACCATAAACAGCTCCTCCATCCATTCCAATCTTGCCATCTTCTGTAGTCCAAAGCTCAGCAGTACCACGCTCTTGCTTCAGCAAACCATAAACCGGTGTATGTCCAAAGACAATGGTTTTCCCAGTATGATTTTCTGCTTCGTGGAATGGTTTTCTGAGCCAGACTTTTTTATAATCTGTGGTTTCATGCCAGTCATCCAAGGTCAAATCAATACCTGCGTGAACAAAGATATACTTGTCTGTCTCTACCACAAATGGCATTTGACGAATAAATTCGACCAAGTCTGCCTCTTCAGTAGCAACACGCTTGGCATCTTCTACCCCATCAACCGGTGCATCCAAGGGACGACCTAGGATAGAGTTAATGGTTGTATCTCCACCATTGCGACGATAATGGTCATAGCTTTCTTCTGGGTTATCGAGCCAAGTCAAAAACATATACTCGTGGTTTCCTGATAGACAGATAGCCCCTTGATTGTCCACTAAGTCCTTAACCATTTCAAGAACACGGCGACTATCTTCACCGCGGTCAATCAAATCCCCTAGAAAGAGCAATTTGGTCTGACCATCCCAGGTTTTGAGAAGGTCTTCCAGCATACCTGCTTTTCCATGGACATCTCCAATTACATAATAGTCTGTCATTTATTTCATCCTCGTTTGCAATAATTCTCTGGCTTGGGTAAGGGCAGCTTCAGTTACATTTTCCCCAGCCAACATCTTAGCTACTTCCTCTACTCGCTCTTCTATAGTCAAGAGACGAACCGTCGACACCGTAGAATGCTCATCACTAATCTTCTCAATAAAGAATTGATAATCCGCGATGGCAATTACTTGTGGTAGGTGAGAGATTGCTAAGACTTGGCCATGCTGGCCAATCTTATGAATCTTCTGTGCAATGGCCTGAGCTACACGGCCTGAAACTCCCGTATCCACCTCATCAAAGACAATACTTGTCTTGCCCTCTTTACGTGAAAAGGCAGACTTAATGGCTAGCATGAGACGAGATAATTCCCCACCAGATGCAACCTTGACCAAGGGTTTAAAGTCTTCACCAGGGTTGGTTGAAATATAAAACTCAACCATTTCATTTCCCTCACGACTGAATTTGCCCTTGCTAAAACGAACCTGAAACTGGGCTTTTTCCATATAAAGGTCTTGCAGTTCTTGTTTAATCTCAGCTTCAAGCTGCTGAGCCAAATCATGACGAGCAGATGCAAGCTGACCTGCCAAGTCGACAAGAATAACTTCCAATTTCTTGAGCTCCGCTTCCATGTCCTCAGACGAGAGATTATTGCCTGTCAAGAGATTGTATTCTTCCGTAATCTTGGCAAAATAAAGCAAGACATCATCAACAGTCCCACCATACTTACGTGTAATGGTATGAAGGAGATCCAAACGATTCTCGACCTGCATGAGACGATTACCATCAAAATCAAGGTCCTCAATGATTGCTTCCAAACGTTTGCTTATATCTTCTAAGACATAGTAGGTCTCAGACAGAGAGCTTGAAATTTCACGGTATTCAGGGTCGTACTCTTCGACACTTTCCATGTCATTCATGGCTGAACGAACATTGGCCAGACTTGAAAAGTCTTCATTGTCCAACATGCTATAGGCATTGGTCAACGTATCCGCTATATTTTTATGGTTGAGAAGTTTCTCTCGTTCTTGGTTGAGAGCTAAGTCTTCACCAGCCTGTAAGTTCGCTGCCTCAATCTCTGCCATTTGAAATTCCAACATCTCAATACGAGCCTTATGTTCCTGCTGGTTTTTCTTGACTTCCAAAACCTGCTTGCGCATTTTGCGATAGGCATCAAAGCTCGTCTGATAGGTCTCCTTCAAGTCCAAGAAAGTAGCATCACCAAACTCATCCAACATCTGGATGTGCAGTTGAGGACGCATTAACTCCTCTTGGTCATGCTGACCATGGATATCCACAAGGTGTTGCCCAATGGCACGCAAGACAGAAAGATTGACCATCTGACCATTCACGCGACTAACACTACGACCATTTTGCAAAATTTCCCGGCGGATGATAATCTCATCACCCAATTCTAAACCTTGCTCTTCAAAAAGTTCCTGTAAAAGGCGACTATTTTCAACCGAAAAAAGCCCCTCAATCTCTGCCTTTGGCGCACCATGACGAATAACGTCTGTCGTTGCACGAGCCCCCAACATGAGATTCATAGCGTCGATAATGATAGACTTTCCAGCACCCGTTTCCCCGGTTAAAACAGTCATACCCTTTTCAAAATTGAGCGAAATCGCCTCAATAATGGCAAAGTTTTTTATCGAAATTTCAAGTAACATACTGACCTACCATTTTTTGACTTGTTCAACAATTTCCTCAGCTGCCTCTGCTGTTCTAGCTACAATTAAGATAGAATCATCATCAGCTAGACAGCTAAAAATCTGTTCAGAAAATGCTTCAACCAACTGACTCTTCACAAAAATAGTATTTCCAGGAATGACAGCAAGGTTAATCATATTTCCCATTAACTCAGAACTCACAATATTGTCCTCAGCCAATTGCAAACTCTTGACGATTGATTTTGGCAACTCATAGATATAGGTGTTGTTCTTCAAAGGAATTTTAACAATCCCAAGCTCCTTGATGTCCCTTGAGACAGTGGCTTGAGTAGCAGAAATACCTGCTTCCTTCAAATGCTCAACAATTTCTTCCTGAGTCCCGATTTGATAATCCGTAACAAATCTTCTAATTTTTTCAAGTCTCTCTTTTTTATTCATCTTTAAATTCTCTATGTGCTCTCTCTACAACTTTTTCTATTTCAGGGGCAACTTGGTTACTTGCTCCCTCTTCCTTTTTCAAATATACCAGAAATTCGATGTTTCCATGTCCACCTTGGATTGGTGAATAGTCTAATCCAAGCACTGAAAAACCTTGTTCAACTGCCATAGCAGTGACAGATTCAAGGACAGTTTGATGAACCTTAGCATCTCGAATGATTCCATTTTTCCCAATCTGCTCACGACCTGCCTCAAACTGAGGCTTAACTAAAGCCACGACCTGACCTTGTTCAGCCAACACACGGTGTAAGGCCGGAAGAATCAGACTGAGGGAAATGAAACTCACGTCAATACTGGCAAAGCTCGGTTCCTGCTCGAAATCAGTCTTTTCAGCATAGCGGAAATTAAACTGCTCCATGCTAACAACCCTTGGGTCCTGGCGTAGTTTCCAAGCCAACTGATTAGTACCAACATCAACCGCAAAGACTAACTCAGCACCATTTTGCAGCATAACATCGGTAAAACCTCCAGTAGAGGCACCGATATCGATCGTTGTAGCTCCTTCCACTGACAAATCAAAGACCTGCAAGGCCTTTTCTAATTTCAAGCCACCACGGCTGACATACTTGAGTTTCTCCCCCTTGAGTTTTAGCTCGGTTTCATCTGGAATTTTCTCTCCTGGCTTGTCAAACCGTTCTCCATTCAGGACTGCTACGACTAGGCCAGCCATGACACCACGCTTGGCCTGCTCTCTCGTTTCAAACAAGCCCTGTTTATAAGCTAGTACATCCACTCTTTCCTTAGCCATTGATTCTCAAACTTTCTACTACTTTCACAATCGATTCTATTTCAAAGGGAACCTGCTGGGCAATTTCTTCTAATTTGGCATTAGCTTGATCCAAGGTTTGGTTACAAAAGGCAATTGCCACTTCCAAGCCCAATAAGGCAGGGTAGGTTGATTTTTCTGCCTGTAGATCCTTTTGTGGTGTCTTACCGATTTCCTCAAAACTAGCTGTCACATCCAATACATCATCTCGAACTTGAAAAGCAAGCCCAATCAATTCCCCAATAGTTTTCAGTTTTGCCTGCATTTCAGGTTCCAATTCGGCTATAATGGCTGCAGCTTGGAAAGGATAAGCTAGTAATTTTCCAGTCTTATTAGCATGAATGGTCTGAAGTTCTTCCAAGGACAAGTGCTGGTGTTCACCTTCCATGTCCAAAACTTGCCCTGCCACCATGCCTAGACTTCCTGAAGCAAGAGATAAGTTGGCAATCAAGTCAACCTTTATCTGACTTGGCAAATCTGCCTGCGCTATCAAGGCATAAGGATCTAGGAACAAAGCATCTCCAGCCAAAATGGCCATAGCTTCACCAAATTTCTTATGATTTGTCAAGCGTCCCCTACGGTAATCATCATCATCCATAGCAGGAAGGTCATCATGAATCAAGCTCCCTGTGTGAATCATCTCCA
Organism: Streptococcus sp. HMSC073F11; assembly: GCF_001810785.1. Lineage (GTDB taxonomy): Bacteria > Bacillota > Bacilli > Lactobacillales > Streptococcaceae > Streptococcus. The sequence continues at coordinate 548,076 of NZ_KV802690.1, read as the reverse complement.
AGGCCGCAGCTACCTGTGCGTGAGCAGGTTTAATAGCGACCTGCAAGGCTTCCAGAACTTCTAACAGAAGAAAAGGTCGAATACGCTTGCCACCAGCATGAATAGAATAGAGAACAGACTCTCGTAAACTAGAGGCAAACTGCTGGTCTCCATAAAAATCTTCCAAAGCCGACTCGACAAGAGCTAATTTTTCTTGCTTCTTCATTCAAAATCACTTTCTGTTCCATCTTCTTGCATAACCTTGACCAAGGTCTTTTCAGCCTTGTCTAAGGTCGCTTGGAGTTCTTTTGACAAGACCATACCCTTTTGAAAGGCCGCAATCGCATCTTCCAGAGCAATTTCACCGTTTTCCAAACTTTGGACAATGGTCTCCAGTTCTGCTAGATTTTCCTCAAATTTCTTTTGTTTTGACATCTTTAACCTCTAATTCTACTTGACCATCTCGCATCAAAAGCGTCACTTGGTCTTTTTTATTCAACATCTCAACCGAATCGACTACGGACTCTTCTTTTTTGACAATTGCATAGCCACGCGCCACAATTCGACTGGTATCCAACATGAGCAAGGCTTCTGAAAGTCGCTTGACCTCCGCAACCTTGGCGTCATAAACCAGCGCCATTTGGCTACGTAGGAGCTTGTCCAACTGAGCAAGCCGGTCCTGATAGCGTTGGATTTTGGGAACAGGTGATAATTGCACCAATTGGTGTGTCCTTGCTTGGACTAAATGTTTACTATCAGAAATCCGTGTTCGCAAACTCTGTTTTAATCGCAGTTGCAGCTGATCCAAGCGTTGCAAATAGCCGTCATACAAGCGCTCTGGCTGTCTAAAGATAACTGACTGACTACATTTTTTCAAAGATTCTTGTTTCTTAGATAGGACATTTCGGACTGCTGTTGCCATCCGCTTTTCTTGATTTTGCAAATGGGTCAAGAGATCCAACTTAGTTACAGGTGTTGCTAGTTCAGCAGCTGCTGTTGGCGTTGCAGCTCGTCGATCTGCCACAAAATCTGCCAAGGTCACATCCGTCTCATGCCCCACACTAGAAATGATTGGCAAACGAGATTCAAAAATAGCTCGTACCACAATTTCTTCGTTAAAGGCCCAGAGATCCTCGATAGAACCCCCACCACGACCAATAATCAGCAAATCCAAATCGTCACGTTGATTGGCACGCGCAATATTCCGCGCTATTTCCTCAGCAGCTCCATCTCCTTGCACCTTGGTCGGATAGAGAAGAATGCCAACACCTGGAAAGCGTCTGCTGACGGTCGTGATAATATCTCGAATAACAGCTCCACTGCGACTGGTTACCACACCGATTCGCTTAGCAAACTGGGGAAGAGGTTGCTTGAACCGTTCTTGAAAAAGACCTTCTTCCGTTAGTTTTTTCTTTAGTTGTTCAAACTGAATCGCTAGCGCCCCAACCCCATCAGGCTCAGCTTTTTCAATGATGATAGAGTAGCTACCGCTTGGTTCATAGACCTGCACACGCCCAATCACATTGATTTTCATCCCTTCTTCGAGGTCGAAACCTAATTTCTGATAAATCCCTGACCAGATGGTCGCTTGAATAACTGCATGGTCATCTTTTAAAGAGAAATATTGGTGAGTAGGTCGTTTACGAAAGTTGGAAACTTGACCAGTTAAATAGACCCGTTCCAAGTAAGGGTCTTTATCGAATTTCATTTTCAGATACTTGGTCAAAGTTGTTACTGATAAATACTTTTCCATCTCCACCTACTATTCATTTTCTTGCTTTTCCATGGGTATTATTATACCAAAAACATGCTTAAAAATCACCTTTTTCCTACTGAAACTAAAGGAAAAATAGAAAAAGGAGGCTAGGCCTCCTCATCTGATTATTTACTGTTTCGCGCTTCTTCCAAAATCTTTGCAATTTTTGTCGTCAAAAGGTCGATAGCAACGGTATTGCTGACTCCCTCAGGAATGACGATATCGGCATAACGCTTAGTCGGCTCGATAAACTGGTGGTACATAGGTTTAACTACACCTAAGTACTGCTCAATGACACTGTCAAGGCTACGTCCACGCTCTTCCATATCACGCTTGATCCGACGAATAATGCGCACATCATCATCAGTATCCACAAAAATCTTGATATCCATCAAATCGCGCAGACGCTTGTCCTCCAAGACCAAAATTCCCTCAACGATAAAGACATCTTGAGGCTCCTGACGATAGGTCTTGCTACTCCGAGTATGCGCTGTATAGTCATAAGTTGGAATGTCCACCGGACGCCCTGCCAACAATTCCTTAATCTGCTCGATCATCAAGTCTGTATCAAAGGCAAAAGGATGATCGTAGTTGGTTTTGACACGCTCTTCAAAAGTCAAGTGAGACTGATCCTTGTAGTATGAATCATGCTCAATCATGGAAATCTTTTCATCAGGGAAATGCGATAAAATGGCTCTTGAAACACTGGTCTTACCACCACCAGAACCACCTGTCACTCCGATAATGATTGGTCTATTTTGCATGCTATCCTCCGTTTTTTTATCCGTCGTCTATTCTATCACATTTTTTGCAAAATTTATAGTCTGATTTTGGATAGTCTAGGGGAAACATCAATCTATCCCCACAATCTAGTGAAACTAGCTAAAAACCTTCCTTGGTTTGTAGAAATTGCCCCTTTTTTCTAGAATGGCTAGCAATGTATCTCCCTCAAAGGCAGCCAGTTCTTGGTCTGTTTGGTCTAGCTCGATAAAACGACCAAACCGCACTTCTGTAGCCTCTTCTGGAGTTAGGAAAACTTTGACAAGGTCCCCTGTTCCAATTTCAAGAGGATGGAGAAAGTCCAGTTGCCCGACATCCACTTTTTCAGCAATTTCGTCCAAGGTAAGAGCATCCTCCAGTTGTAACCCTGCAGCACTAGTCCGTGTCAAATGGGACATATGGGCCGCATAACCCAGCTTCTTACCTAAATCAACCGATAAGGTACGGATATAAGTCCCCTTACTGCATTTCACACGAAAGGTAAAACGCGCAAGTTCGCTCTCATAAGAAATCGGACTTGTCCGTTCAAATTGATAAATAGTCACCTGACGTTCTGGACGCTCCACTTCCTGACCAGCACGCGCATACTCATAAAGCTTGCGACCATTGACCTTGACAGCCGAGTACATAGGCGGAATCTGAGTAATAGGCCCAGTCAGACTCGCAATCGCTTCATCGACAGTGGTTTCATCCAAGGGCGACAAAACAGGTGTCTCTGCGACCACTTCTCCACTGGCATCCTCAGTCGTCGTTGAATAACCAAGAGTGATCTCCCCCTCATAGACCTTACCCTCATCCTGCATGAACTCGACCATGCGGGTCGCCTTGCCCACCGCAATGGGCAAAACACCCAACACATCTGGATCCAAGGTCCCACCATGACCAATTTTCTTGGTTCCCAAAATCTTACGCAGCTTAAAAACAGCGTCATGCGAGGTCATCCCCGCTTCTTTTTTTAAATTGATAATACCGTTCATGTGTTGCTTTCTGATTTCATTCATGAAATATCTTCTTCAAGAATTGTAATGTAATTATCTTTTGTAACAAAAGATAATGTGGCTAATCTTCTTGCTTGGTTCATAACTATCCTATCAAATACATTTCTTACAAATCGCCCATTTGCATTTTTATTTTCAGGATTGTTACTATGTAATTCTAAATATTTTTTTAATGTTTCTTTTGCAGAATCATGCAAAATGTATTCTTCATTTTTACAATGTGAAAGAAAAATGTCAAACATTTGGTCCACAGTATAATCTTCAAACGTAATAAAATAATTAAATCTTGATTTTAACCCAGGATTAGATTCAAAAAATTTTTTCATCAATTCATCATATCCAGCAACAATAACCACCAAATCATCTCGATAGTCTTCTAATGCTTTAGTTAACTCAGTTAAACACTCTCGACCATAACTATCACTTTTATCGTTTTCAGTAATACTATATGCTTCATCAATAAACAATACACCACCTTTGGCTTTTTGTATCAATCTCTTAACTTTAGAAGCCGTTTGTCCTTGATATTCTGCTATTAAGTCTGTTCTACTTGCCTCAATAAAGTGGCCTTTACTTAATATTCCTAATGACCGGTACATATTCCCAACGATTCTAGCCACAGTAGTTTTACCAGTACCTGGATTACCTAAAAACGCCATATGCATCGTTCTATTTGTTTTTTTAAGACCGATTTTTTCTCTACTTTGCTGAACTTTATTAAATGCGACTAGATCTTCAATCTCTTTCTTCACATTTTCTAAACCTATTAATGACTTTAAATCATTTGCTAATGCTTCAAATGATTTATTATTTGTTTCTTTCAAAATCAAATAATTTGTATCAATAACTCTAGAGCCAAGATATTTATACAATAATTCCAATATGCTAGTTTGCTTATCTTTGATTGTAGAGAATGTCTCTTTAGTAGTTAAGTTTCCTAATCGTTTTATAAACTCTAAGTCAGCATTTTTAACATTATCAACAATATCTTGAAGAATTACTTCTAATTCATAAGTACTATTTGTTAAATCATCAATTTTCTTCACTTCTGATTTTAACAACTTTAAATAAGTTTCACTAATCATCTACATTCCTTTAAACAATAGAAATAATACTATTAAAACAACAGCGACTACAAGAGTATAGAATCCTTTTCTTAGAAAAACAATCTCTTTTTGTTTCTCTTCTAGTTTTGTTTCAAGACTTTCAACAATTAACTTTAGATTATCTCTCTCTGTTATTGATTTATTATTGATTTCATCAAGGAAATTTTTAAAATTATTTTGTTTTTCTTCAACTTGTAAATGCAAATCGTTAAAACTATTTTCTATTTTCACTAATGTTTTTAGATTCGCTTTTAAAGTATCAATTTCAATTTGAATTTCACTTTGCTTCTCTTCAAGTTGTTCTAACTCTTCTAGCTTTTTATGATGTTTCTTCAATATATCAATTAAATCTTTATTCTGGTTAAAAACGTCATCTAATAGTTTTTTATTACCAGTTTGATATTCTTCTATCTCGTGCAATCCCTGCATAGCTTTATCATTTGCCTCTTTGGCTGCAATCAAAGACTTTGAAATACTTTGAATATACTCATCATCCAATATTTGGAAAGTTTCATAAATGGTATTAAATTCCTGAATAATCTTTTTAATATGCTTGTTTTGTTCAATCATTCTATTTTGAACAGCATCGGTGAGAGCATTTAAATCCTTACCTTTAACATCATATTCCATACCAATAAATCCTAGCATAGGATCGTCTTGTGGGACAGTCGGTAAATCTGATTGTTCTGGAATTTCTTCACTAAAAGCTTTCAACGCTTCTTTTTTTTCATTAAATCTTTCAGACTTTGCTAAAACCTGAATCTCTAATTCTTCTGACATAACATTCTCCTATAGTAAATCGTTTAATGCACTTTGCATTTCTTCAAGTTCACTTTGCTTTTCATCAAAGTATATTTCATTAGCTAATAATCGCTGTTTGAAATCAATCTTTGAATTAGAAAACTCCTCTTGAACATTACCAAGAAGTTCTCTTAGTTTTTGATGGTTCTTAGCCATCTTAATGAATATATCATTTCGCTTAACAGCAACATTTTGCTCGGCAACAAAAATTTGAACATCCTGAATTCTTAACAATTCGTTTTTCTTATTAGCTTGTTTCTTTTGATTTTCCTCAATTAATTTTTTTGAAATAAATTGATCAAGTCCGTTAATGATTATCGCTCCCAAGATTCCAGTTAGTAAACTCGCAAAGAACATCCCTAAAATATTAGCAATTGTTCCTAGGAGTTTTATTTCAAAAGTCATACCTGGTACCTTATTTAAGAACTGCTCAAAATATTCTCCTAAAAACATTGCTCCTACAGCAACTAAACCAGAAGTAATGATTTTTGAAATGTGAGCTATCTTAATTGCTGTAGAATGTGTTTGATTTTCAGGGTTAGATAAATAAGAAATGCTTTCTCTGATAGAACCAAATAATTGTTTAATCAAGTTTGGAAGTTTTTGTAATTTCTGGTTAAATGCGCCAATAATTTCTCCAACAATGCTTCCAACAAAACTATCTACACCCACTTTAATAAAATCTTTGATTTTACCAAAAAATGAATGAAGTGCTTTTTTCATTTCCTCCATAAATGTATCAAAAGATTGTTTTTTTGCTTTAAAATACCTCACTAGAGCATTCATAATTTCCTTCAGCATTCCAAAAAGAGCTGCAACAAACATAGCTTTTATAGCATCTTTACCAGCTTTATTGGCCATTCTGACAGAAGCTTTCTTTGCAATATCCTTATTAATAGCTTTCTTTGCTGTCTTCTCAGCCTTAAGCATCTTCTTTGAATCAGCTGCTAGTTTATCATTTAATCTTTTATTATTTTCAGCTTTAAGATTTCGCTTTTCGGCATCTGAGATATTCATCTTATCTATTTTTTCATTTGCTTTTTTAACTTGTTCTCTAAGATTTCTTTCTCTTAGTTCCTTATTTTTTATGTAATCGCTATTAGATTTTGCGCCTTTACTTTTATTAAGAGATTCATTAGTCGCAGATAAATTTTCAGATTTGTTAGCTAAATCAGAAGGATCAATATCTGCTATTTTTCTCCATGGATTTTCAAAAATCTGTTTTCGCGGTACGATGTGATCCAGATTAGCTTTTTCGTTTATTTTTAATTTTTTTCCGGTGTATTCATCCTTCAAGTTTCCTAATTTTTGCTTATGTTTCATTGCCTTATTTGCATCAGTATATCTTTTGTCTTTAACAATCTGATCAGCAATTTCTTTTGTATAGCCATTTGGGTTCTTTTCGTTATATTGCTTTAGTAATGTATCACTTGTCATATCTAAACCAATTTGATTCCCGAATTGATTCCAAATTTCATCCAAAATAACATCTCCTAATTTATCCGGTGAACTAATTTCTTTACAATCTACTTCTAATTTCTCAAGATTAGAAAACTCCATTGTAAATTGCTGTTCCAATAGTTCTTCTAACTCATCATAGTTTAAATTTTCGGACTCATTTACTTCTTCAGTATTCAATACTAATAATTCATTTTCCACTGCTTTCTCACTCTCCCTTCAGCGCTTCGAACTTCGCTTTCATAGTTGGATTTTTTCGGGTCAATTTTTTAACTGAAACATCTTCCAACTTGTTATTAGCAAGACGAAGTTGGTTTTCGGATGTGGTCAGGAACTTCTTGACCTCTTCCATGCGTTTGATAGCCTTGTCGATTTCATCAATTGCTTTACCAAAGTTGGTCGAAGCAGAGTTGTAGTTCTTGGCAAAGGCTAGTTTAAAGGCATCCAAATCTTCCTCAAAATGTGTAATATCAATATTTTGTTCCCGAACCAAGGCCAACTCTTGCTTATATTTCAAAGAATTAAGCGCCGCATTTCGCAAGAGACCAATCAACTGAATAAAGAACTGAGGACGAACCACATACATCTTTTCATACTCGTGACTGACGTCAACAATCCCTGTGTTAAAGTAGTCGTTATCTGCTTCTAACATAGTCACCAAAACGGCATACTCACAGTTCTTCTCCCGACGGTCCTTGTCCAATTCCTTGTAGAAGTCCGCATTCTTATGCTTCTTCTCTGTTCCATCCGCTTCATTTTTCATCTCAAACATGATGGAAATAATTTCCACTCCACTTTCATCACATTCTCGAAAGATAAAGTCCCCTTTAGACCCACGCGCAGAGACCTTGTTATCCTTCTCAAAGTAGGCATTTGGAAAGGCAAAACTACGAACCTTGTTAAACTCACTCTCTGCATACTGTTCCAAACTTTCCCCAATTGCCTTGGTTGATTGTTGGGCTTTGAAATTCTTATAGAATTCGACTTGTTCACTGGCTGCCTTAAGCTGGGCTTCGTAATTCTGCTTAATAGAAGCCAAAGACAGCTCATTTTCCTTTTCTTGCAAGAGGAGCTGGTTTTTGACCTGATCACGTTCTTTTTCTAAGTCAGAAAGAGTCTTTTGCAGTTGATTTTCATGTTCCAAACGCAAGGTAGCCAATTGATTTTCCAAGGCCTGTACTTCCTTGTCCTTAGCCAATAAGGCCTGGTTGCTTGTCTGTTCAACCTCTTTCTTGGCCAATTCTTTTTCTGTATCAAAGTTTTGGATTTGACTCTGTAATTGCGCAATTTCTTGGTCTTTTTGAGCTAGTTTAGACTGTTGTTCATTCATGGCCTTTTGCTCAGCCAAGGCCAGTTCCTGTTTCATCCTATCATGTAGTTCCTTATCAAACTCTGCTGTTCTCACTTGAGACAGAAGTTTGGCATACTGACTTTCATTTACTGTAAATACTTCCCCACAGTTGGGGCATTTGATTTCGTTCATAACATTCCTCTTTCTAGACTTCTTTAACCATTATATCATGCCTAAGGAAAAATCAAAAACAGCGAGTCGAAACCCACTGTTTATCTTCTTTTTCTTTAAATTTTTTCCAAGGCCAAGCGCAAGTCTTCAATCAAATCATCCACATTTTCAAGTCCGATAGACAAACGAATTTGGTTTGGTGTGATACCTGCTGCTTCTAGGTCTTTTTCTGACAATTGACCGTGAGTGGTTGTGGCTGGATGGACAACAAGAGACTTGGCATCTGCCACATTTGCAAGGTCAGAGAAGATTTCTAAATGATCAATTACCTTGCGTGCTTCTGCCTCCCCACCTTTGACATGGAAGGTAAAGATTGAACCCACACCTTTAGGCAAGTATTTCTCAGCCAAGGCATGATAAGGACTATCTGCAAGTTTTGGATAATTGACTTTTTCTACCTTAGGATGGTTGACAAGGAAATCAACAATTTTCTCTGCATTTTGCACATGGCGTTCCACACGAAGAGAAAGGGTTTCAAGTCCTTGGAGTAAGAGAAAGGCATTAAATGGCGACAAGGCTGCACCTGTATCACGAAGCAATTGGACACGGACAGCGATAATAAAGGCTGCTGCACCCACATCACGAGTATAGCTCAAATTGTGGTAGCTTGGGTCTTCCTCAACAAATTGAGGGAATTTTCCTGAAGCTGCCCAGTCAAAACGACCGCTATCGACAATCACTCCTCCAATAGTTGTACCATGCCCACCGATAAACTTAGTCGCAGAGTGAATGGCAATATCTACACCATGAGAAAAGACATTAATCAAGTAAGGTGTGGCAAAGGTATTGTCAGAAACAAGTGGAATCTGGTGTTTATGCGCAATCTCAGCCAATTTTTCCAAATCAGGAATGTTAATCAAGGGATTGCCCAAGGTTTCAATCAAGACAAGCTTGGTATTGTCACCGATAGCTGCTTCCACTTCTTCCAAATTATCCACATCGACAAAGGTTGTTGTGATACCATAACGAGGAAGGGTTTCCTTCAAGAGATTGAAGGTTCCACCGTAAATAGTTGAGGCTGCTACTACATGGTCACCAGCGTGGGCAAGTGCCAAAATCGTATAAGTCACTGCGGCCATACCTGATGCTGTTGCAAGAGCTCCAACACCACCTTCAAGAGCAGCAATTCTTTCTTCAAAAGCAGCCGTTGTAGGATTTGTAATACGAGTATAGATATTACCTGGCTTTCTCAAGGCAAACAAATCGGCACCTTCCTGCGTGTCATCAAAAACAAAGGATGTTGTTTGATAAATCGGAACTGCACGAGACTTAGTTGCTGGATCTACAACTTGACCAGCATGTAGTTGTAGAGTTTCAAATTGAAAATCACGAGTCATAAAACGACCTCCAAATAGTTTAATTAAGGATATTGTAGCACCTTAAGGTATAGTTTACAAATATCAGTTTTCTATATTATGATATAAGAACTAACTATTACCTTATTTTAAAATCGAAAAAAGCACGACTCAATCGTGCTCATTTTCTTAATCTACATAAGTATCTTCGTTTTTATTAAGGAAGGCATATGGAAGACCCATCAAGAGGCCTCCACCAATCAAGTTTCCAACGAAGGTTACACCCCAGTGACGAAGCATATTTCCAACACCGAAGTTAGCAATTGAGTCAGCAGCAACACTGAATTTTACAATAGCGAATGAAGCAAAGTTCGCCGCAATGTGCTCGTTTGTTAAGAATACAAACATGTAAATTGCTGATAAAACGAGCCATAGTTTGGCACCACCATCTTTGACCAAAACAAATGAAAGAATCGCAATATTTACGAAAATATTTGCCAAAATCGCCTCAAGCAAGATTAATTCATTTGAACGGCCTAACTTCATCTCAACAACCCCTGAGATGAAACTATCGTGAGTCAGATGTGCATAAGCTGCTGAGTGGGCAAAGCCCCAACCTGCTATCAAAGCCCCGATAAGGTTGAACAGGGTACAGTAAAGTAAAATCTCAGCTGTTTTTCTCCAAGATATTTTTTTCAAGAAACTACCAGCAGTCAAGAACATCATGTTTGATGTTACCAACTCGGCATTCAAGAAAACAATGTAGGCCAAGCCCCAAGCAAAGACAAATGGGAAGAGGAAGCGTCCACTACCTGGTGCAATTTTATTAATCAAGTCAGCCCCAACTGCACCTGCAGCAGTACTGAAGGTTAAAAATGCACCTGCGAACATAGAACGAATCGCATACTTAAATTTGCTTTGACTATAAAGACTTTCTTTCTTCTTACAAGCAAATTCAATCTTTGAGATAAATTCTGAAGAAACCATAATAAACTCCTAAAAATTTTTTACCTGATAATTATATCACAAACTTTAGAATTAAGGAAACGTTTTCTGTATTTCATAACAGTTTATTTTGAAACGCAATCTATAAAAAATCAGTAAAACCTAAGATTTTACTGATTTTATCTTTAATAACGTTGTTTATATGGTTGATTGAAAGCTGTTAGAATTTCTTCAGGTGTTTGTGAATAATCTTTTGTATCTTTCAAGTCACCTTTGACGATAATACGTTCTGTCGCATCATAGTCAACACAGGTTACAAGTGTGATTTCATCAACTCCAGTACGGTCATCAATCTCATCAACGCGATCGGGGGTCACATGCTTCACTTCACGGATTTCATAGGTATAAACTTTATCCTTATCAGTTAGATAAATTTTCATCCCATTTTTAGCGCGTGATAATGGAGAAAAGAGCATTTGGCTGGCGTTTTCCGCCGTGAAGATGTGATGGCTCGCAAGGGAATAGTTTCCTTTCCCCATCACTTGATCACGCTTCATTGTACCAGCTCCATAGAAGAGATTGACATTATCCAGTCCCTTAAAAATAGGCAAGTTAATTTCTACCTCAGGGACAGCAATTCCACCGATAACTGGCAATTTTTGCGAATCCCATTGTGAGGATAAGACAGCTTCTGACGAGATGGCTTTTACGGAATCAAAGTCAAAATTCCCTTCTGTATCTTGATTTTCTTCCAATTTTTCTTTTGATACCTGGCTGACTTGGTATTTATTCGTATTCCAAACCATGAACATATCACGAATTTTTGAATTGAAAATCAAAGCTATTGACAAGATGATTAAGAATCCTGCCAAGATATTGATTAGTAAATTTTTACGGTTTGTTTTCTTTTTATTCTTTTTATGAGACATTATGCTTCACCTTCTGTTTCGTTTTCTGTCCCAACTTCTTCTTTTTCTGCAGCAGCAACCGTAGTAAAGGTTACAATTTTAGCATCTTGGTCCAGGCGCATCACTTTAACTCCCATAGTTGAACGACCTGTTTGTGAAATATTGGCAACGTTGGTTCTAATCATGACACCAGTATCAGTGATAATCATCAAATCTTCATCGCCTTTAACGGTCATAAGACCAGCAAGAGAACCGTTCTTTTCTGTAATCTTAGCGGTTTGCATCCCTTTACCACCACGACCTTTAGTTGGATATTCGGTCGCAACTGTGCGCTTACCATAGCCCTTTTCTGTGATGATAAGAACCTCGTCCTGGTCTGTAATCACACTAGCACCAACAACTGTGTCTCCGTCACGAAGGTTAACACCTTTCACACCAGTGGCGATACGACTCATACCACGAACGGCTGATTGATTAAAGCGAATTGAATAACCAAACTTGGTACCAATGATAATGTCCGTATCCTCTTCTGTCAGTAAGACATTAATCAACTCATCTTCATCCTTGAGGTTAAGTGCTTTAAGTCCATTCTGACGGATATTAGCAAATTCCTTAACGCTGGTTCTCTTCACAATACCATGACGGGTTGTGAAGAAGAGGTAAGCATCATCACTACGTTCAGACTCAACATTGATGATGGTCTGAATACTTTCACCTTCATCCAATTTCAAAAGATTGACAATTGGCAATCCCTTAGCAGTACGGCCATATTCAGGAATTTCATATCCTTTAAGGCGATAGACACGTCCTTTATTTGTAAAGAAGAGTAGGTGATCATGGGTACTAGTTGACACTAACTCACGAACAAAATCGTCATCCTTAACACCTGTTCCTTGAACACCACGCCCCCCACGTTTTTGAGCAGTAAACTCAGCTTGGTCCAGACGTTTGATGTATCCTTTGTTAGAAAGAGTGATCAAGACATCAGCTTCTTCAATTAGATCCTCATCTTCAAGACTCAAGACTTCACCGACCATCAATTCCGTACGACGTTGGTCTCCAAACTTACGCTTGACTTCATCTAATTCATCCTTGATAATTTGAGAAACACGTTCTGGCTTAGCAAGAATATCTGCTAAATCTGCAATCAGAGCCAATAAGTCATCATACTCTGACTGAATCTTATCACGTTCCAAACCTGTCAAACGGCGAAGACGCATATCAAGAATGGCTTGACTTTGACGTTCAGAAAGCTTAAACTTGCTCATCAACTCAGCTTGTGCTTCCGCATCCGTTTCACTAGCACGGATGATACGAATCACTTCGTCGATATGGTCTAGCGCAATCAAGAGACCTTCTAAGATATGAGCACGCGCTTCTGCTTTTTCCTTATCAAAACGTGTCCGACGAACAACCACTTCTTTTTGGTGCTCAATATAAGCATCCAAAATCTGACGAAGGGACAAAATCTTTGGTACCCCATTTTGGATTGCAAGCATATTAAAACCAAAGTTGGTTTGCATCTGGGTCATCTTGAAGAGGTTGTTGAGGATAACATTGGCTGAGGCATCACGCTTGACTTCAATAACAAATCGAACACCTTCACGGTTTGACTCATCACGTACTGCTGTGATGCCCTCAATGCGTTTTTCCTGAACCAAACGAACAATATGCTCATGCACCTTTGTTTTATTGACCATATAAGGAAATTCTGTTACAACAATACGCTCACGGCCAGTCTTAGTTTCCTCAATTTCAGTACGAGAACGAAGGACAATAGAACCTTTACCTGTTTCATAAGCCTTATGAATACCTGATTTCCCCATAACAAGAGCACCAGTTGGAAAATCTGGACCAGGCAAGACTTCCATCAAGTCCTTAGTAGTCACTTCAGGATTGTCCATGACCAACTTCACTGCATCAATGGTTTCACCCAGGTTATGAGGTGGAATATTGGTTGCCATCCCAACGGCAATACCAGTTGCTCCATTAACCAAAAGGTTTGGAAAACGCGCTGGCAAGACCAAGGGTTCACGTTCATTGGCATCATAGTTATCAACGAAATCAACCGTATTTTTGTTGATATCACGAAGCATTTCCAGCGCAATCTTGCTCATACGTGCCTCAGTATAACGCTGGGCAGCTGCACCGTCTCCATCCATAGAACCAAAGTTTCCATGCCCATCGACAAGCATGTAACGGTAGCTCCACCATTGAGCCATACGGACCATGGCTTCATAGATAGAGGAATCCCCGTGTGGGTGATATTTACCCATGACATCCCCTGTAATACGAGCAGATTTTTTATGAGGTTTGTCTGGAGTAACACCCAGTTCATTCATTCCGTAGAGAATCCGACGGTGGACGGGTTTCAAGCCATCTCGAACATCAGGAAGAGCCCGCGCTACGATAACACTCATAGCGTAGTCAATAAAGCTCGTCTTCATCTCCTTTGTCAGATTGACATTCACTAAATTTCTATCCTGCATTAATAAATGCCTCATTTCACTATTAGTAATTAACTATATTATACCATAATGTCCGCTATATTTCAGGTATCTAAAACCACTAAAACGTTTACATCAAGAACTGAAATGTATATCCGTGACAAAGCTTTTCAAAAGTGATAAAATTGAAATAACTGGGGAAATCCCTGAATAAAATTAAGGAGATGTTTAGAATAATGACTTCAACTAAACAACACAAAAAAGTTATCCTTGTCGGTGATGGTGCTGTAGGTTCTTCTTACGCTTTTGCACTTGTTAACCAAGGAATTGCACAAGAGCTTGGAATTATCGAAATTCCACAATTGCATGAAAAAGCTGTTGGTGACGCGCTTGACCTTAGTCACGCCCTTGCCTTCACTTCACCTAAAAAAATCTATGCAGCTCAATACTCTGACTGTGCAGACGCTGACCTTGTTGTAATCACTGCAGGTGCGCCTCAAAAACCAGGTGAAACTCGTCTTGACCTTGTAGGTAAAAACCTTGCTATCAACAAATCAATTGTAACTCAAGTTGTTGAATCAGGTTTCAAAGGTATCTTCCTTGTTGCTGCTAACCCAGTTGACGTCTTGACTTACTCAACTTGGAAATTCTCTGGATTCCCTAAAGAACGCGTTATCGGTTCAGGTACTTCACTTGACTCAGCTCGTTTCCGTCAAGCACTTGCTGAAAAATTGGATGTTGATGCTCGTTCAGTCCACGCCTACATTATGGGTGAACACGGTGACTCTGAGTTCGCTGTTTGGTCACACGCTAACATCGCTGGTGTAAACCTTGAAGAATTCCTTAAAGACACTCAAAATGTTCAAGAAGCTGAATTGATTGAATTGTTCGAAGGTGTTCGTGACGCAGCTTACACAATCATCAACAAAAAAGGTGCAACATACTACGGTATCGCAGTAGCCCTTGCTCGTATTACTAAAGCAATCCTTGACGATGAAAACGCAGTACTTCCACTTTCAGTATTCCAAGAAGGTCAATACGGAGTTAAAAACGTCTTTATCGGTCAACCAGCTGTTGTTGGTGCACATGGTATTGTTCGTCCAGTAAATATCCCATTGAACGACGCAGAAACTCAAAAAATGCAAGCATCTGCAAATGAATTACAAGCTATTATTGACGAAGCATGGAAAAACCCAGAATTCCAAGCTGCTTCTAAAAACTAATTTAGATAGTAATAACTCCTTGAGTCATCAGGGAGTTATTTTTTATCTGTATTTGAACTAAACATTTTATGAAGTTTACGTAAAAAACAACATAACTTTAAAAGCTATCGTGTCACAGTTTGGACATAAATCCGAAAACTACCAATTAGATCTATCCTCACGTTACAAAAAGTCTGTAGCAAGCAGTATTTGACGCACTTGATACCGTCGCATTAAATCGAAAGTAAAAAGTTTTGCCCCATTTGTGCTCCATAGACAAAAAAAGAGCCCATCATACAGGCTAGAAAGCTTGATATGATAGGCTTTTTAATGTTAGATTAACGTACTGTACGGATACGCATTGTGTTTGTACGAACAGCTTCTCCAACTGGTACACCAGCTACGATAACGATATCGTCACCAGATTGTACAAGTCCTGCTTCAACTGCTTTACGTTCAGCAATTTCGAACATATCATCAGTTGAAGATGGAGCATCTGTCAACATTGGGATAACACCCCAGTTCAACATCAATCCACGTTCTGTCAATTCGTCGAATGTCAATGCCAAGATGTCAGCATTTGGACGGTATTTAGAGATCAAACGTGCAGTGTGACCTGTCTTAGTAAGAGTTACAACCAATTTAATATCCATTGAGTTAGTAGCATCTTTAACAGCTGAAGCCATTACTTCTGTCTTAGAGTTACGTTCAAATGAATCTGAGTTCAAGCGACCGTATTCGTTAAGAAGAGTTTGAGCGTTCTTGTCGATTGTAGCCATTGTAGTTACTGACTCAAGTGGGTATTTACCGTTTGCAGACTCACCTGAAAGCATTGTAGCGTCAGTACCGTCGATAACAGCGTTGAATACGTCTGATACTTCTGAACGAGTTGCACGTGGTTTTTCAGTCATTGTTTCAAGCATGTTTGTTGCAGTGATAACAACTTTACCTGCAGCATTGACTTTAGTGATGATCATTTTTTGGTAAACTGGAACCATTTCGAATGGTACTTCGATACCCATGTCACCACGAGCAATCATGATACCATCAGCAGCTTCGATGATTTCATCCAAGTTATCGATACCTTGTTGGTTTTCGATTTTAGCGAACAATTGAACGTGTCCGTTCCCAGTTTCTTCACAGATTGCACGAACTTCGTTCACGTCTTTTGCAGTACGTACGAATGAAATAGCGATGAAGTTGATACCTTGTTCAAGACCGAAACGGATATCGTCGTTATCGCGTTCAGCAAGAGCTGGGAAAGGAATTTTAGTGTTAGGAATGTTAACACCTTTTTGTTTAGCGATGATACCATCGTTTTCAACTTCAACTTCAAACTCACGAGTTGCATCATCTTTAGCAACCACACGAAGACCAAGTTTACCATCGTCAACCAAAACTTGACGACCAACTTCAACATCATCATAGATATCAAGAGCACCAGCAACGTTCAATGCAATCACTTCACGAGTTGATTTGATTCCTTGTTTAGTTGCAACACGGATTTTCTCACCAGTTTTGTATGAATACTCTTTAGCTTCACCTTCGAACAATTCTGTACGGATTTCTGGTCCTTTTGTATCAAGAAGGAAACCAACTTTTTTACCTGCAAGTTTTTCAGCAAGTTTAACAGTTGCCATACGCTCACCTTGTTCTTGGTGGTCACCGTGTGAGAAGTTGAAACGGAATGTGTTAGCACCAGCTTCAATCAATTTAGCAATGTTTTTAGCTGAAGCTTCAACATCAAGTTTTTCACCCCAGTATCCGTCATCACCAAATTTTTTACCACCACGGATTTCTACCGCAGGTCCCAAAGTTGCAACGATTTTTACACGTTTATTCATGATTTTTGTGACTCCTTTATATATGACCTTTTTGGTCTTATTAACTAAATTATAAATTATGACAAGCTCTTATTCAAGCTAGATAGCTCAAGGTCAGCCTTGTGTGGGTTGTTAACCACAATCTTACCATCTGCAGTAAGGCTAAACAATGCTCCTTCTTCTGCAGTTCCAAGAATAGGGTTTTCAACCATTTTCTCGTTACGGATACCAACCGCAACACCACCGATACCTTCTTTAAGAAGTTTAACAGCATGTGCACCCATACGTGATGCCAAAACACGGTCACGTGCAGTTGGAGAACCACCACGTTGAATATGTCCAAGTTCTGTCACACGAAGGTCGCTTGTATCCCCAGCTTCTTTTAGTTTTTGACCAAATTCAGCCGCTGACATCACACCTTCTGCCAAGACGATGATGTTGTGTTTTTTACCACACTCATAACCACATTTAATGCTTTCTACGATATCTTCAATCTTGAAGCCTTCTTCAGGAATGATGATTTCATCAGCACCAGTTGCAATACCAGCCCAAAGAGCGATATCACCTGCGTTACGTCCCATAACTTCGATAACAAAAGTACGACGGTGACTTGATGATGTATCACGAATCTTATCGATAGCGTCCATAGCAGTAGTTACCGCAGTATCAAAACCGATTGTAAAGTCAGTACCAACGATATCGTTATCGATTGTACCTGGAAGACCGATAGCTGGGAAGCCATGTTCAGTCAAACGCATAGCACCGTGGTAAGATCCGTCACCACCAATAACAACTACACCTTCAATCCCGTGTTTTTTCAATTGCTCAATCCCTTTAAGTTGCCCTTCAAGTTGAGCGAACTCTGGGTAGCGAGCTGAGTGAAGGAAAGTACCACCACGAGAAATGATGTCTCCTACTGAAGCTGCATCTAGGGGATGAATTTCACCGGCAACCATACCAGCATATCCATCATAGATACCAAACACTTCCATTCCTTCTGAAATTGCTTGACGAACAACTGCGCGGATGGCAGCGTTCATACCAGGGGCGTCTCCACCACTAGTCAAAACAGCAATACGTTTCATATTGGTTATGCTCCTTTTTCTTTTAACATTCTTACTGATTATACCACATTTACGTTGAAAATTCTTCTATTTTCCGTAATTTTAGCGATAAATCGTTTTCATAACGATTCCATTTAATTTCGCTTCTAATTCATCCGATTTAGCTACAAAATGGTTGGGAGAAACAATAGTTTTCTGTTCCTCTTCATACCTGATAATGACTGGGATTGGGCCTTTATACTGGTCTAAAATTCTCGAAATTTCTTGATCCGAATCATGATTTTTCACCTGAATCCAAAAGCGCTCAGCAACTGCTTCTCTTATTTCTTGTGCAATCATTTGCAGACGACCGTCACGTGACTGGACTTTCCCTTTGATATAGTAGAATGCCCCTTCTCTTACTTCCTGACCAATCTGTCGATATAAATCTGAAAAGAAGGTAACATCCAATTTTTTCTTACTGTCATCCACCTGTAAGAAAGCCATATTTTCACCCTTTTTGGTACGAATTACTTTTATCTTCTGAACTTCAACCAATATAATAGCATAGCTATTTTCTGATAAATTACTAATAGGAGTGATCGGATAAATAGCCTTACTTGCAATAGCTTGTAGTGGATGTTTGCTGACGCCTACTCCTAGAAGCTCTTGTTCCATGTAGAATTTTTCTTGCTCCGTCCAGTCCTCCGAATCTTGCCAACTATAGATGGTCTCTCCAAATAAGCTTCCTAATACTTTCACAAATTCAAATAGATTAGCTAAATTATTGAATACTTTTTTACGATTTTTTTCAAATGAATCGAAAAGACCAACTTTTACCAAAGGTTCTAGCAGAGGAAGTTTCAGATAATTCTCAGGTAGTTTAGCTAAAAAATCTTCAATATTAGAATAAGGTCTATGTTCAATAATCCAAAGCGCCAAATCCTTGCTGAGCCCCTTAATCGATTTCAAACCTAGATAGATAGACTTGTTGGCAATTTTATCGTGATAGGGAATAGTATTAATGGACAATGTGGCTACTTCAAAACCTGCTTCTAAGGCATCTGTTACATAATCACTGTTGGCAGAATTCAACATAATCTGATAAAAGATGGCTGGATAATGCGTTTTGAAATAGGCCAACTGGAAGGCCAAGGCTGAGTAGGCATAGGCGTGAGATCGGTTAAAACCATAACCTGCAAACTTCTCCATAACATCAAAAACCTGCTCTGCTTTTTCCACAGTATGACCAGCTTCTATGGAGCCTTGAATAAAGGAAGCCCTCATTTCATGCATGGCAGAGGCATCCTTTTTACCCATAGCTCGACGCAAAATGTCGGCCTTCCCAAGACTAAATCCAGCAAATCGCTGAGCAACCTGCATAACCTGCTCCTGATAGAGCATAATGCCATAAGTTGGAGCCAAAATATCCTCCAGAGCTGAATCTAGAACAGTCACTTCTTCCTGCCCATGTTTTCTAGCTACAAAATTATTGATATAATCACTAGCACCTGGTCGATTTAAGGAAGTAGTTGCTACGACATCTTCAAAACAGACTGGCTGCACACGCTTGAGTAGGCGAATAGCACCCGGTTGCTCGAATTGAAAGATACCTTTTGTATTTCCAGAGGCAAAAAGAGATAGAGTTTCTTTGTCTTCCAAATCTATTTCTTCAATTTTAAGGTGAATACCTTCGGTTTCAGCAAGCAACTCTTGCATTTTCTGGACAAAGGTCAAATTTCGTAGTCCCAGAAAATCCATCTTCAAAAGTCCACTTGCTTCGACTCCATGAGCATCATACTGGGTCAGTGGAATTTCGTCACCATGTTTTAGAGGGATGTAATTGGTCAAATCTTGGTCACTGATTACAACACCAGCCGCATGGACAGAGGTTTGTCTTGGATAGCCCTCAATCTTGCAGGCAATTTCAAAGGCTTTTTGGTATTCTAATTTACTATTGATTTGCTGACGAAACTGGAGATTCCCCTCATAGGCCGACTTGAGATTATCACGAAAACTGATTTTCTTGGTAATTGCAGATAATTCATACTCTGGCACACCAAAGCGTTTCAAGACATCTCGCAAAGCTTGTTTGGCACCAAAGGTTGAAAAAGTAACGATTTGAGCCGCATGTTTACTGCCATATTTATTACCAACATATCTGATAAAATCTGGACGATAAATATCTGGAATATCAATATCAATATCAGGCATAGTATAGCGTTCACGATTGAGGAAACGTTCAAAAATCAGATTCTTCTCTACTGGGTCAATCCCTGTAATGTCTAAAGCATAGGAAACCAAGCTACCAACTGCGGAACCTCGTCCCATTCCCATATAATAGCCATTCGAACGTCCAAAACGCAACAAATCCCAGACAACCAAGAAATAATCATCAAAGCCCATATCATGAATAACAGCCAATTCTTGGTCTAGACGGTCTTTATATTCTTTACCAGTTAACCCCTTCTGAGCAAGCCCCAATTCAGCACGTTCTCTCAATTCTTCTACTGCTGGCCTTGCTGGATTAAAACGAGGCAATTTTAAACTAGTATCCAAGTCATAAGAAATACCTGAAATCAGCTTTTCTAAGTTTTCCAAGGCTTGCGGAAATCGTTCTTGGAATAGTTTCTCTAAAGAACTTGCTGATATAAGAACATCTTGTCGTGAGCGCAAAGGAACTTCTCTAAGTGGTAGATTTTCTTTAATCGCTGTTAATACTTGTAGAACTTCTCTATCCCTGCTTTCAAAGGCATTGACCCGATAGAGGGGCAAGATTGGATGATGAAATTCGCTTGCTAGTGTTTCTGGGTAAACCCCTATATAGTAATCACAGCCTAGATTTAACAACTCAAGCTCTTCAAAATAAGGCACAATTACCGCAATATCCTCCAGGTACTGGGACAGAACTGACCAAGTTTTCTCCCCCTGCATCTTGGCTGTTGAAAGTTTCATCAACTGCTGATAGCCCACACTAGATAAAGCTAAAAAGCGCAGATTCACATCTTTATCATCTACAAGGACATTCATTTCAAGCCCTAACAAAGGATGAATTCCATATTTTTTTGTAACCTCTAGAAAGTCAAAAGCACCATAAAGATTGTCAATATCCATCATAGCCAGATGAGTGTATCCATAGTCTTTTGCTACTCTCACATACTTATCGATTGAAATGACACTCTCCATAAAACTATAGACTGTTTTTGTATCTAGTTGTGCGATCAATTTACACTTCTCCTCTATCGTTCTCACTATATTATACCATTTTCAAAAAGAGAAAGAAAAGAACCTGAGATAGCAAATCTCAAGTTCTTTCTTTATCTGATTGTAAGTTAGTATCTAATGAGAATCAAATTGATTATTCTTCATCTTCTCTTTTCTTACGAGCAATCAATCCAAATCCACTTAGGGCTCCTAGAAGTCCAAGTGCTGCAAGGCTAGCATGATCTTCTGTACCTGTATTTGGAAGTTCACGTTGACCATCCATGTATTGAGGTGTAGAAGGAGCTGCTGGTTGAGCTGGAGTTGTTGGAGTTCCATTATTATTTCCATTATCTGCAGGTGTTACAGGTTGTGGAGTTACTGGTTCTGGTTTTGGCTCAGGTTTTGGTTCCGGCTTAGGCTCTGGTGTAGGAGTTGGAGCTGGAGTTGGAGCTGGAGTTGGACCTGGGTATGGAGTTGGATTTGGTGTAGGATCCTTAGGAATGTAGTTGATTGGTGTATCTTGCGTTGGATCACCAGGTACCTCTGGTACTTCGTATCCTTTCGTTGGATCATTTGGATCAACTGGTTTCAATGGTTGACCTTCTGGATCTACAGGGATAAATCCTGGTACATAAGGTACTTTAGGTTTATCAGTTCCTGGTTTAGTTGGATCTTTAGGATCGTTTGGATAAGTGATTGGATTTGTTGGTGTTCCTGGAATATTTGGAATCCATGAACCTAACTTATCGTAAATCACTGTTTCATTGATATCCTTGATTGTATCAGGAGTTACTTGTACATCTTTAGTTGATGATTCTAGATCACCAGCTTTAGCGATGTAGCCTTTCACAACTGGTACTGGGTATCCGTTGAAGATATCGTCATTACGATCTGTTGTCCATTCATCATATGTGATTTCACCAGTTACTAAGTTAACTTTCGCTTCACGAGTGAACTTGATTGTTTCAACACGAGTTTCAGAAACTTCTTTTCCATTGCGATCTACATACTTGATCGTACGTGTAGCTGATTTCTCAGTTACAAGATCTTTCACAGTATTTGGCCATACTGGACTGTTTGGATCGTTAGGGAATACTGGTTTACCTGGTTCTGGTGTAGATGGTGTTACAGGTGTTCCATCTGGATTCTTCGGTATGTTTGGATCATTTGGATCTACTGGCTTACCTGGTGTAACTGGAATAATTCTTTCAGCTACTGTTACATTGAATATTTGATCTACAGATTTATCTTTATCAAATACTCTGTCTGTATCTTTAGATGGGAACTCATTCTTAACGACTCTGTAACCAGCTTTTTCAAGTTTTTCAATAGTCTTAGTTACTTCATCAACTTTAGACTTAGTGAAGTTAGCTCCTGAATCACCTTCATCTACTACTGGAGTAGATACTACTTTACCACTTTCAGTTACGAAGTTTGTGATAGCTTTTTGCTTATCAGTTACGTAAGTGATTGGTGTATCAACACTTGGATCTGTTGGTACTGGTGGTACTTCATATCCTTTAGATGGATCGTTTGGATCTACTGGTGTTAATGGAACTAGTGGGTTATCCGGACTAATTGGTTTAGTTGGATCTTTTGGTACCACTGGTGTTGTTCCTGGCACGTAAGGAACGATTGGTCTATCGTTTCCTGGTTTAGTTGGATCTTTCGGATCGTTTGGATATGGAGTTGGATCGTTTGGAGTTACTCCTTCCGGTACTTTTGGTACCCATGAACCAAGTTTAGTATAAACTACTTCGATGTTTTCATCTTTAGAGTCTGCAGTTAATCCTGTTGTAGCTGCTACTTCTTTTTGTTTGGCATCTTTCAGGATGTATCCTTTAACTACTGGTGATTCTACTTTATCGAATGTTGTATCTCCACCTTTAGCTGTCCAATCACCATAAGTAATTACACCTGTTACAGCATTAATCTTACCTTCACGAGTGAATGTAACTTTATCTGTTACTTTCTTAGCTACTTCTTCACCTTTTTCGTTAACATACTTGATTATACGGTTCACGTGGCGAGTTGTATCAATCTTCTTAATTAAATCTTCTGTCCATTTTGGTCCATCAGGGTTCTTAGGATCGATTGGATCACCTGGTTTTGGTTTATTAGGATCATTTGGGTTTTCTGGATCTACTGGTTTGATTGGCTCAACGTGTGGTGTAACTGTAACTACGAAGCTTTGATCTACTTTCGTATCTTTATCGTAGTTCTTATCTGTAGCAGTTGTGAATCCGTCACTTACTAAGTCATATCCTAGAGCTTTCAATTCAGCAAGTTTAGCTACTGTACTGTAGTCGATTGGTTCTCCAGATTTACCTTCTAGGTTATCTGTGTGAAGTACTGTTCCTGTTCCTTCTACCACATAAGTTACTTTCGCTTTTTGAGTATCTTTCTCATAAGTGATTTGCGTATCTTCTGTTGGGTTTTCAGGTGTTGGTGGAACATATCCTTTACTTGGATCGTTTGGATCTACTGGTTTCAGTGGGTTTCCATTTGGATCTTTTGGAGTTGTTCCTGGAACGTGAGGAATCACTGTTGTTGGTGTTCCTGGTTTAGTTGGATCGTTCGGATCATTTGGATATTGAGGTTTCTCAACTTTTGGAACTTCAAACCCTTCTGGTACTTTTGGTACATATTTACCTAGTGGTGTGTAAACGACATTCACTACTGAGTCAGCTGCATCATGTGCTACGTTCTCTACTTTTTCAGCTGCTTTAATATTTGCAACATATCCTTCGATTACTGGAGATGTTACTTCAGCTAATGTTTGTGGTTTTGTCCAATCAGAAGTATAAGTGATTTCACCTGTTACTTTGTTTAGATCACCTTTACGAGAGTAACGAAGTTTTTGTTCTACAGTAGTTGCAGCTTCTTGACCACGTTTAGCTTCTTCTACTTTATCAGTATTCGCATATCTGTAGTTGATTGTACGATTTACCTCATCTAGTAATCCAAGTTGTTCGTATGTACGTTGTTTTGGATCTCCAGGTACTTTGTCTCCTGGTTTTGGAGTTGTGTTTGGATTGTTTGGATCTAGCGGTTTATCTGGATCGATTGGAGTGATTCCCTCTTTAACGATTACATAGTAAACTTGACTAATTCCATCATTACCTTTGTCATCTTTATCATCGAATGTACGGTTTGCATCAGCATAGAATGCTACACGTTCTGCTGTATAAGCTGCATCTGTTGGTGCAACAACTTCATAGCCTTTAGCTTCTAATTCAGCTTTAACATTATCAACATTCGTTGTCTTGATTGCTTTACCAGCGTCTCCTGCTTCTGCAACTGAGACGTGAACTGCAGTTCCATCAGCTTTAATGAAGTGAACTAGAGCAACTTGAGAACCATCTTTCACATACGTAATTGTAGTGTTTTGAGTTGGATCTTCTGGTTGTTTTGGTACTTCATATCCTTTCGTTGGATCGTTAGGATCTTTCGGAGTTAATGGTTTACCATCTGGTCCTACTGGTGTTGTTCCAGGGATGTATGGTACTACTGGTGTTTCAGTAGGTGTTCCTGGTTTTGTAGGATCGTTTGGATTATTTGGATATGGTTTTGGCGTTAAGTCAGTATTCGCTGGAGGTGTTACTCCTTCTGGAATTACTGGAACATATGAACCAAGTTTACGGTAGATGATTGTTTCTTCACTATCTTTATCCGTAGCTTTAACACTTTCACGAGCTGTTGATTTAGCTGCTGAAGCTACATATCCTTCTTTAGCTGGTGTTGGCACAGCATCGATTGTTGTATCGTTATCTTTAGCTGTCCATGTACCGTAGTTAGAGATTGCTCCAGTTACTGGATCTAAGTCAGCGGTACGAGTGAATGTTAATGTTTGTACATTGTCAGGGATACCTGCATCTGATCCGTCTGCTAGTTTGTAGTGAACTGTGTGTGTTACTTCTTCGATTAATC